>LSNR01000020.1 GCA_003056165.1 Parcubacteria group bacterium M6-OD1-3
GGAACCAATAACTAATACTTTTTGCATTGTTTTCATATATATTTTTATGTGTATCTTTAAAGATACACATCTACTTATTTTGTAACATAATTAACACTTATATTTTAGGGTAAAGTTCGATTTTTGAACCAACTAACGCTTAGTTATTAGCTTAAACAGTAGCTTTTCTCGTTCTTTAAAGCTTAATTTTCTGTGATTGTATTTCCAGACATATTCTCCTAAGAATAAATGTAGTTTTTTTCTTCTAACTCCACCTCTGGCAGATAGTTTTCTTTTCATATATCCCCAGAATCCTTCTAGTCCATTGATATGATTTCCTCGTCTATTAGAGTATTCATTTTTAGAATGATTTACAAATCTATGAACATATCCTTTCTGAGCAATTCCCGTATAACCTCTCCAGGTATCAGAGCAAATAGTTGAACCTTTCTTAACTTGTTTTTCTATCCTAGGTTGTAAATCTTTTTTTTCAACTCCACTTACTAATTCCGCCCAAACAGTTCCATTTCTACACAGTATACCAAAGGCAGGTTGTTTGCTTGTTCCCAATCCTCTTTTACTTGTTTTTCCTTGCAGTATAGCCTCTTTCTTAATGCTTAACCTTTTATTCTTCCATTGTCCACCAAGATAAGTTTCGTCAACTTCTACAGTACCAGAAAATACTTCAGGAACATCTTTAGTCATTTCTATTCTAAGTAGAGTTAATATTTTTAATAGTTTGTATTTAGAAATAATAACTCTCTCTAGAATTGTGTTAGTAGAATGTTCTAAGACAAATTCAGAGATAATTTGTTTAAGAAGTTTGTTGGAAATATTTAAACAATTTTCTTTAGGAGTAAAAAGATATTTACACTTTTTACATTTTAACCTATTATTAAGAATATTCCAAAAATCTTTATTTTTACATTTTGGACAAATGAATTTCATAAGGTTATTTTAACCTTAATTGGTTCATTTTTCGAACTTTACCCTAAAATATTCATTATAAATCAAACACTATCGTCTTTTTATAAAATCCTTAATATTTCCAATAATTAAGACAAATAATGTTATTAAGAAAAAAATTCCAAGAATCGCTGAACAACAAAGCATTATTATGGATTGATTACCAACACCGGACATTGCTGCCATAAAAAAACAATAAATAGTTGCAAAAAAGAAAAAAAGTCCAAGAACAGACAAAACGGGTTCTTGAATTCTTTTGAAAGAAGAAAAACGTTCTGGAGTTTCTTGAGGAGATAAAACAGGTTGTTGAATTCTTTTAGTTTCTAGAGCTTCTTGAGGAGATAAAAAATATTCCCCCTTTTTGCTTCTTATGAAATAAATCATAAATGCTGAAACAATTACCGGAGAAATAAGCGAAAAAACAGTAAGCCATATTTGTTTGTCATTTTTAAATATTTTTTTCCAAAAATAAATTGACCACACCAACAATAATATTTTTTTAAAAATAATAGCAAATAATAATCTCCCGACAACACCGTTAAAACTGGATATGAATTGCGATATATAAATTACAGCAATCATACTGTAACTCGTAAGAAAATAAACAAAAATTAACATTCTTTTTTTCCTATAATTATATTTTTCCTGAAACTGAACTTGCTCCGTTTGATTATTTGTTTTTTGTAAATTTTTCATTTGATTGTTTTTTAAAAAATAAATTCTTTACAATATTATTTACAGTTCATATACAACCCGCATTTAAACTTTCTCATCAACATTATACTATTAAAATAATATTGCAACAATATAGCACTACACAAATCAAAACAAGATTATGTTTTAGTATAGAATCATTATTTTATCAATTTTTCACTTTTTAAATATTCTTGTAAAGCCTCTTTGTAACTTCTGAGTGGATTGAGTTTGGTGTTAAGTAAAACGGAAAAATACGGCCGTTTTGCCGGACGGGGAAATTCATCGCCGGAAACCGGCTCAATCTTTGTATCCAGCCCCGCCTGAGCATACAGTTCTTCAACCGCTTCAAACCAAGTGCAAGCATCACTATTGACAATATGATAAATTCCAAATTCTTTTTCCGCTTCAATAATTTCTTTGGTTTTTTGTGCCAAATCTGGAGCGTAAGTAAAACAACTTGTTTCCTCATCGACGGCTTTAACTCCGCCAGCTGGCGGATTGTTTTTCTTTCCTACTTCCAACATTACATCAAAAAAACTCTTTTTAGCATCTTTTGATTGTGCTGGTTTTCCAAATAATTTTGAAAGTCGAACAATATAATATTTTTCTCCATTTTTTTGCACCTCTTGCTCTCCTAATAATTTACTTTCGCCATATTTATTCACTGGAGCCGGACTAGCTTCTTCGTCAAATCCTATTTCTGGCTCAAAATTTTCATGTAATCCACAACTACCGCAACTGCCTGTACAACCTTTCGGTTCAGGAATTTTTGGCATCTCCTTGCCAAAGACATAATCCGTTGAATAATGAACAAAAATTGCTCCTATTTTTTTGGCTATTTCCGCCAAGTAACCTGGAGCCAATCCGTTTACTTTTTTTGCCAACTCAAATTCTTTTTCATCCTCCTCACATTTATCCACCGCATTATATGCTACAGCATTTAAAATTAATTTTGGTTTTAGTTCAGTAATTTTTTCCTGCAATTCTTTTTTATTAGTAATATCAACTTCATCCCTATCCCAACTAATAACTTTAAAATTTTTATCCTCACTAAAAATCTGAACCAATTCTTGTCCAAGCATTCCCTTGGAACCAATAACTAATACTTTTTGCATTGTTTTCATATATATTTTTATGTGTATCTTTAAAGATACACATCTACTTATTTTGTAACATAATTAACACTTATATTCTATTTAACGCTTATTTATTTCCGATACTCCCCATTCTTAATTCTCTTCCACCAATCCTGATTATTTTTGTACCACTCCACTGTTTCTTTTATTCCCTCTTCGAAAGAAATACTTGGTTCCCAATCTAATTCATTTTTTATTTTTGAAAAATTGATTGCGTATCTTTTGTCGTGACCTTTCCTATCTTCAACATATTTAATGGAATTTTCATCCGCATTCATTAATTTCAAAATTTTGTGCGTAATTTCCAAGTTGGTTTTTTCAGCATTGCCACCGATACAATAAGTTTCTCCAATTCTACCATCACGAACAATTTTATCAATGGCAATGCAATGGTCTTTAACATGCAACCAATCACGAATATTTTCACCAGTTCCGTAAATCGGAATTTTTTTACCTTCAATTAAATTTGTCACGAAAAGCGGAATTAATTTTTCCGGAAATTGATATGGTCCGTAATTATTAGAACAATTAGAAATTGTAATCGGCAATTTATGGGTGTGAAAATATGAACGCACCAAGTGATCGGATGATGCTTTAGAAGCACTGTACGGAGAACGAGGGTCATAAGCGGTCTTCTCATTAAAAGCCGGCTCATCTTTCTTAAGGGAACCATAAACCTCATCAGTAGAAATATGATGAAATCTTTTTTCGCCAGCTGGCGAAGTACCATTCCGCCAGCCGGCGGATTTACAAGCCTCTAATAAATTCAAAGTTCCGTTTACATTTGTTTTTACAAAAGCATCACTATCTTCAATTGAACGGTCAACATGACTTTCCGCCGCAAAATGAACCACGACATCAACATTTTTCACCAGATTATTTACTAATTTCTTATCCGTAATATCTCCGTGAACAAATTCATAATTTGGATTATTTTCGACATCTTTTAAATTATCCAAATTCCCCGCATAAGTTAACGCATCCAAATTTATAACTTTGTCTTCTGGATATTTTTCCAAAATATAATGAATAAAATTTGCCCCAATAAACCCCGCACCTCCTGTTACTAAAATTTTCATAGTTTTATAATTTAATTTTTATAAATAAAATCGCTATCAATTTCTTTAAATGCAGGATTTTTCTGGTCCTTTTCTGAAACAATCGGCTCCACAATTCCGTATTTTTCCAATTGCCAATCAACATTTAAATCTTTATCATCCCAAGCAATAGCATCTTCAGACTCCAGTGCGTAAAAATTTGTACATTTATAATTAAAAATTGTATTATCCTCCAAAGAAACAAACCCATGTGCAAATCCTGCTGGAAGCCAAAATTGTTTTTTATTTTCTTCCGACAACTCAACGCTTACCCACTCACCGAAAGTTGGCGAACCGTGTCTAATGTCAACCGCCACATCCAAAACTTTTCCCGTAATTACCTGCGCCAATTTACCTTGCGCAAAAGGTGGTTTTTGAAAATGCAAACCACGCAAAACTCCCTTGGAAGATTTTGATAAATTGTCTTGCACAAATTCTCCGCCAGCTGGCGGATTAATTCCAGCCTCTTGATATTTTTTTTTATTATATGTCTCCACAAAAAAACCTCTCTCGTCACCAAAGACTTGAGGCTCAATAATTAAAAGTCCTTCAATTTTCGTTTTAGTTATTTTCATATTTTTTTATTAAAACTTTTTTAACTTACTCAAAACAATTTCAAATAATTCAATGAGAAGATTGGATAAGTCCTGCATTACCTTAATAATACCACACCTCAAAAATTTTCCAAATAAAAAAGGAAATCTTGCCGACACAGTAATAGTTTCTGTATCTTTGCAAAATTTCCTCACTCTTCTTCAAGGACATTAGTTAGGGAGCCGTCAGGAGCAAAAACAGCCCTCAGCCCTTTTTTTATTTTATATATTTCAAGATATTTTATATACCTTGTTTTACATCCTCCCATTTCTAAAGTTTCTTTTGTTATGGGCACCTCTGAAACGCCCATAATTTTAGAAGCTCTTAAGCAAGCTAACAAAATTCTTCTTGCAACTTGGCTAGAAAAACCCCTCTTATTTCCAATATACGGAAACATTCTTTGTAAGGAATGCTTCCTTATAGAAGTTCCCGCCCTACGCGGAAACCCTCTTTTTTTGGAAGCCATAGAACTTTCTCCTCCTCTTTTCTTTCTATTTAATAATTCCGATAAATTATCAAAACCTGGACTAATGTCGCATATGGACAAAACACCAGATTTTGATATTTTAATATCTTGATTTTTATGTCATCCTGTGAGTCGTAGACAATTATTTCGCTCCTACACTTCTAAATACAGAAGTGAGAATGTCTGATATTCTTAGGTGGAAATTACATCCGATATCTTCATAATATAACATCTTTTTGCTTTGGATGCTCTTGCAAAAGATAAAGCATCATCAGGCGATACAAAATACAAGTTCACGCCTTTCTCAAACATCGGATTTATACATCCATTTGTTTGAGACATTACTATCCAATGCCCCTTTGCATAGCCAGAAAATATATTCAATCTGATAAAAACATTATTAAGATATCTGAAAGAATATTCTTGCTCCACATATTGCTTCCAATTTACAACTATATTATTATCGTCGTTTTTTATAAATGGCTCAATCAGTTTGAGGGACCTACTCCTTGAGCAATCACTACACCACTGGAATAAAAACGCTCTGCTTATTCTGATATCAATATCCGCGAAAATTAATTCCAATGGTTTTTCTCGGTCTAAAATAATTTGCCGTTCAGTATTATTATCTGGGACTAAAAAATCTTTCCCACACTCACATTTTTTATTCCTCATTACATCCTCCTCCGTTGAGTTTTTATAATACAATTTTTACAAAGAACTTTTTGCCGACTTTGACGACTTTTCCGTCATCTATCGGACTTAAATTATATTCTATATCGGAAATCTTACTTTTGTCAATACTAACACCATTTTGTTCAATCTTCCGTCTGGCGTCGCTTTTACTAGTCGCTCCTCCGCACGCCACAAGAAAATCCAAAATGTTCTCTCCAACCTTAGTCTTAAATTCCACCACTTCATCGGGAATTTCTTTTTTGGAAAAAGTATTTACAAAATATTCTTGTGCTTTTTTTGCCTCGTCTTCTCCGTGAAAAATTTTCACAATTTCAAATGCCAACCTCATTTTTGCATCCCGCGGATTTTCCGTTTGCATTATTTTCTCGATTTCGGTTAAAGAAATTTCCGTACATAATTCAAAATAATTTTTCATTAAGTCATCAGGAATTGACATAATTTTTCCATGCATTGTTTCCGCTTTTTCTGTTAAAGCGATATAGTTCCCCAAACTTTTACTCATTTTTTCCGTTCCATCAAGTCCAATCAGCAACGGACAAGTAATTATGTCTTGCGGAGACTGATCATATCTTTTTTGCAAATGACGACCCATCAGCAAATTGAACTTTTGGTCTGTTCCACCCAGTTCAACATCTGCTTTCAAAATGACAGAATCATAACCTTGCATAGCTGGATACAAAAATTCTTGAATACTCAAATCAATATCTTTTTTAATTCTGTTTTTAAAACTTTTTCGTTGTGCCATTTGTGCATAAGTAATTTTGGAAGTTAACATTATAGTATCTTTTAAAGTTAATTCCCCTAACCATTCGGAATTATAACGAACATCAACATTGTTCATATCCAATATTTTTCCAGCTTGTTTTTTATAGTTTTGCATATTGTCCTTAATTTCTTCTTCCGTTAATGGTTTTCTTTCCGATGACCGACCTGTTGGATCACCAATTTTTGCTGTAAAATCACCAATTAAAAAAATAACTTGGTGACCCAATTCTTGAAAATTCTTAAGTTTCCGAAGAATTACTGCGTGTCCTAAATGCAAAAACGAACCCGTCGGATCAATTCCCATCTTAATCTTTAACCGCTTTCCGCTGAGCATCTTTTCCTTTAAGTGTTTTTTCACAAGGACATCAACTGTCCCTCGTTCCAAAACCTCATCTATTCTTTTTTCATCTGTAATTATTTTTGACATATGATTTTAGTTGCAAATTATCAATGATAAATTATTAATTTAATAATTTATCTAAATTAGTTTTAGCTTTTTATAATTCCTAAACTCTCAATATCTAAATATTATCACAACTAAACCAATTTTAAAAGCCATCGGCGAAATATCACCAACGGCTTTTGTTTTCATCCTCCTGTTTTTTAGACCCACCCATCTGGCATCCGCCTGTCAAAAGAATGTTGAGGAAATTTCTTGCGAAACTCCTCGCGAAGGGGAATGGTCACTTCCCTCATGGATGGCTCCGCCGCCTGAGAACAGTGGAGGTGAAAAAAATGTTCCCACTCCGCCAAGTTGGCGAACATAATCAATTCGGTTTTGCACGAGTTTGGCAAGACCGTTCTCGCCGCTTGTAGTGAGGAGGTTTTAAGAATCTTCATATACGCTCGTTCGGACGCCAAAACAGACTCCTCCCAAACACGGTATTCCTCACTCCCTTCATTAAAAAACATTGGCTTAATGAAGGTCACCCGTTCGCCGAACTTCCCTTCGGAATAACGACAATACCGCTGACTCTCTTGAAGGAAAGAACACGGGCGATGTCGAACGATTTCATGCGTAACCGCGCGGTTTACGATAAACCGAGCGGCAACATACCGATGTCGGAGACGTAGATAGGATGGAAGATTATCCACCTCCGCCAGCGACAACGATCGTACGGAAACTAATGGAAAATAATTTTCGTTATCCATTAAAAAATCCGCCAATCCGTTCATTGTCCAAGAACCGACCGTCTCAATGAGATTTACAGCGATTTCCGCAATCACTCCGTTTTCGAGAATAGTCATCAACATCTCCCGAAAAGCGCGAATGCTACCGGTAATGAGATATTGTGGTTGGTTATCACACACTTCTGATGGCAACCAATCAATCTGCAAATATTTCGGTTGCGTTTCAATCAACCCCGAGATAAATGGTTGATGATGTGAAACTCTGACGACAAAACTTTTCACCGCCATTTCTAATACGAAATTATGACGATGTTTCGCCATCGCCCGACAAAATCCCGCCGCCAATTCCGGCGTAATCCCGTCTTCGCTTTTGTAGCAAACTCTGCCACAAAGTTCAATTTGCCGAGCGGGATCCAAATTATCAAACTCCGTCATAATATGTGCCGACGGAGAAATAACGACGGGCTTGTCATATTTCTTTTTCATTCTCCTCCCTCCTTTTCTGTAAAAATTTTTACGGAGTCAACTCCGATTATTGCTTTTCCGAATGACAAATTTTTTCATTCTCTTTCCTCCTTTTTCTTTTTTATTGCCGATAAAATCGGTAAAATGGCGGCGACAAGATAAATTATCGCCAAGAAAACAAAAGCTTTAATATCTTTTACTGATTCGGCGGTAATGACTGCATAGACCGAACCACCGAAACCGAGAAACATCAATAAACTCAACACAAAATTCATTCTTTCCTCCTTTATTTTTTTCAAAGAGCAAATTTAAAAACCAACTTGCTCCTCCTGCAAGTTAATTTTAATATTGCATTTTTTAACCAAAAAGTCAAATAAATTTAATGTCGATTACATTTAGAAATGGCATACTTTGGAAAATTTATTCTGACAAACTATGCTCAATTAATTTCCTTTTGACTTCTTCGTCATCAACTTCAAAATCTTTTTTAAAAATAACTTCTTCACTATAATTTATATCATTAAAATAGGATAACTGTTCTCTCAAAATTTTAGCATTAAATTCATCAGTAAATATAGTTTCCGCTTTTTCTAAAATTCCAGACAATGAATATCTTTGCAAAATAAAGTATAAATCAACATAATCCTTCCATTTGGCACGACGACCTAATGCGAAAAGTTTCATTGCACCCAATGTAAGTAAATCAGGCACACGGAAATAATCTTCAAATTCTAATTCCGATTCAATCCTGTATGGATAATTGAAAAAAGTAATTTGCACACCTAAAGATAAAAAAGTTAAATCTCCCAGTTCATCCCTTAAAACTCTGTCTATTGTTATTAATTTTTTTATTTTTTGCCTTAATTTAAAATTCTCAAATTCATTAAAAGTAAACATACTAAAATCAATAGATTCTCTATGACCAATATGCAAAGCAATCGCTGTTCCGCCAGCCAAATAAAAATCTTTTTTAAAAGATTTTATTATGGGCAATAATTGTTTTTGATTATCTGTCAATATCTCCAAATGCATATTTTTTAAAATAAAAATTAAAATAGTTTTTAGTTTTTGGATGATAATTAGTTCTCTTAAATTTATCTGGTTTACTGGAACGATAAAAAGAGGTAGCGACATTTTCTGTTCCCATAATTCTAATCATTTCTTGCACATCATTCCAATCTCCGTAATTTAAAACCGCTTCCACAATAGCATCATCATCTAATTTTCGCGGATTTTTTACATACCAAACCAATTCTTTTCGCTGCATAATAAAATCACCTATTTCTTCACGATAATCTTTTGAATTTTTTAAATCTTTCATATTATTTACAAAATAATCGTCTTATATCTTGCTTTTAAATATCACTAATTTACATACAATTCGTAACTTATCACTCACAACTTCCCTTAACTTTTCTTAATTATATCATCAATGAACACACAAATCAACAAATTTTAATCAACATTTAAAAAACATTGCGAGGACAGTCCTCGCAATGTTTTTATTATTTTCTATGTTGAAAATTATATATTTCTTTTGTCAATAATAATTTCATCAACCTGCTGATATAAGTCCTCCATTACTCCATTATTATCAATAACAATGTCTGCATATTCTTTCAATCCTTTTATTTGCAATTCTGGTTCGCCTTGATGATCTTTTTCGAATTGCTCAAAAGTTTTATTTTGATCATCTGTATTTTCACTACGCTCGATAATTCTATTATATCGCTTTTTTATTTCAGCTTCAATATAAACCAGATTGAAACCGTCCAATTCTTTCAGGTATTTTATATCATCCAATCGTCGCACGCCATCCACTACGATTATTTCAGCATCATCTTTTTTAACATCTTCGGCAATTACTCGCGCCAAAGTGTCTTCGCCATAATTTTTTCTTAAAGCTGTAGATATTTTTTGCATATTCTCTCTGGTGTGCTCTAGATGTAATCTGTCTAAGACATCTCTTAGCATAGTTGAAAAGCGATGCGTTGAGGCATTGTGTTTTTTGTTTAAATATTCTGCAACGGTTCCTTTTCCACTAGCTATTTCTCCAGCTAAACCCAAAATTATTTTCATAAATATTATTTATTATTCTTTCTTAAAACTAACTTATTTTTCGGCACATATTTCCTAACTTTTACACCTGCCATCTTCAACATTTTTCTAGATGCCTTAAAAATATCAACATCTTTATATTTATCTGATTCATAAATAACTTCTTTTATACCGCTTTGAATAATTACTTTTGCACACTCATTGCAAGGAAATAAATAACAATATAAGCGACAATTTTCTACATTTTTATTTGCGTTCATAATGGCATTTGCTTCCGCATGTACCACATAAGCATATTTTGTTTTCGTTAACTCGCCGTTACGACACCACGGCAATTTATCATCACTGCAACCAACGGGAAAACCGTTGTAGCCCAATCCTATCACAATATTTTTATCATTTACTATACAAGCACCGGTTTGAGTATTTGGATCTTTTGATCGTTGTGCAATCAACTTGGACATCAACATAAATGTTTCGTCCCAGTCAAGATAACCATCTCTTTTTTTATTCTTATTTTTTGCAACCATATGATATTTTTTAAAATATTCTTCCTAAACAAAATTTGCAACACATTCTCAGAAAAAATCTATTTGTTTTTTCCCAAAATCTCCTTCATCGCATCATCAACTTGCCACAATAATTCATCCATTGTTCCTTCATTACGAACAGTAAAATCTGCCTGCTTGCCAATTTCTGGAATAGCCTTTTCGGTTTCCGCAGTTTCTTCAAATTTTTTAAAATCCTCAAATGATTGATTGTCATCGGATTTTTCACCTCGACCAATCACTCGCTCCCAACGCAATTTCTGATCAGCTGTCACATAAATGATATAATTATTTTCAAAAGAACGAATAAACTCCAAGTCCATTTTCATTCGCAAACCATTCACACACATTATCCCGTTATGTTGAGATATATATAAAGCTATTCCTCGATGCAAAACATCCTCACCGAATCTCTCTTTAAAAATTCCGTAAAGCCAAGACTGGTCTTCCTTTGATGATTTTTCAAAAAATGAAGCTAATGCTTTTTTTAAAGGACGACTAAAACGCAATAAATTAACCTCATATCGTCGTTTTAAATAATGTGCCACAGTATCTTTACCACTTCCAGTTTCTCCAACTAAACCGATTACAATTTTTTTATCATTCATTTTATTTTTCATTTAATAAGTTAAAGCACATCTTTAATTTTATTAGACTTGCTAAAATAAGTCAATTATTTTTCATTTTTGAAATTAACTTTTCTTTTTCCTCTTAAATCACTCCAATCTACAGCACCATTCTTCTTTTTATATTTTTTTTGAAAAGAAGTATAACCATTTTTTTTCATCTTCTTAACAACACTATTAGACACATCTTCCAATATTGTTAAATATTCTTCATCTCTATCAAGCTGGTCAAATCCTTTTTCTGGTTTTTTAAAAATAATATCAGCATTATTTCTTTTGTTTTCTTCCGAAGTAAAAATATCCATTGTAATAAAAACTCGTCCTTCACCGCCAAAAATCTCAACCCAAGCACTAACTTTGTGATATTTATCCAACACGGTTCCCGTCGCCTTATATATTTTTACTAATCCCTCATCAATTTCCAATTCTTCCGCTATTTTTTTCTTTAAATCTTGAGAAAAATTTGTTCTTGCTAACATCCGATCACCCTCTCTTCTTATCATCTTCATAGAATCTTTGTAGCTATTATAATCCAACGAGCTCAAATCTTCCGCATTTAATTCGCCAAAAGCTTCTTTCTTTGCATTTTCAGCGTCAATTCTTTTTTCAATTTTTCTAGTTTCCTTATTGGCACGACCTAATCCAAGTACCGCATTATTTTCTAAACCATTTTCTTTTTCCATATTTTTATATTTTTAAAAATATTAATTATTTTTTCTTCCTTTTAATAAAACACCTACTGTTTTTAAAATTATTTGAATATCTAAAGATAATCGCCAGTTTTCTATGTAATATAAATCTAATTTGTACTCATCTTCAAAGTCTAAATCGGAACGACCAGAAACCTGTGCCAGTCCCGTAACTCCGGGTTTAATGGTGAGTAATCGCCGATGATATTCTCGATATTTTTCCACTTCTCTTTTTTGATGAGGTCGCGGTCCAACCAAGCTCATATCGCCTTTCAATACATTGAAAAATTGTGGTAGCTCATCAATAGAATATTTTTCAATAAAAGTTCCTATCCTAGTTTTTCGAGGATCATTTTTAATTTTATAAAGCGGACCTTTCCGCACACTACATTCTCTAATTAATTTTTTTTCAAACTTTAAAGCCTTTTCAAAATCCGGATTTTTTTTATCAATACAATGTTTCCATTTGAAATAACGCAATTTATAAACAAAAATTTGTTTTCCGTCCGCACCAATTCTTTTATTTTTATAAACAATCGGACCATCACCATCTTCTAGCTTTATTAAAAGTGCCGTAACTAACAATATTGGGGCTGTTAAAATTATAAAAAAAGCTGAACCAATAATATCAAAAGTTCTTTTAATAATTTTCCCCCAACCATCCAACGGAGTATGTTTAATTTCAATAATCGGTTCTCCGGCGAAAACTCCCATTTCAAATTTCGCCGTTTGAAAACTCGTCGGAATGAAACGGTAGACAATATTATTAATAGCACAAAAATCGATTAATTTCTCAACATCACTTTCTGGAATTGTTACATCAGAAAGAATAATTTCATCAATGCCTCTCTTTCGATAAATTGATTTTATCACATTAAGCCTAGCAGTATCAACAATATCTACAACTTTATAGCCCAATTTCGGATTATTTTTAATTACCTTTTTTAAAATATTTATCTTACCATTCCGTCCAATTAAAAGTGTTCGATGAATACCAACCCCCTTGTTTTTCAATAATCTTTTTTGAATATATTGCAATAAAAATCTCAGAATAGAAACACTAAATACAACCAAAAACCAGGCTAATAAAATAATAAACCTTGAAGAAAACCATTCTCGTTTCAAGAAAAAAGCTACCACCACGAACATTAGAGCGATGGTCGTCGCCAAAAAAACTTTCAATGTTTCCTCCCAAAACTTTCTGGTCGCCCTAATGTCATACAACCCTTGTATCGCAAAAATTAGAATGAAAAACGGCGTAGCTATTATCACTAATTTTATAAATTGGTCGAAAGAAACCAATCCGGAAAGTGATTTAAGATTAAGTAATTTCAAAGTAAAAGGAAGTTCTCTAATCCAAAAAGCTAAACCGGTTGCAAAAATTATCGCCAGAATATCCGCCGGTACTTGAACAGCACTAAAAAATAGCTCTGATTTTTTCATTTGTTTAAAAAATAACAAAAATAAACAATCATTTATTAGAATAAACCTATAAGCCGGATTCTGTTATTGAAAATTTCAAAGAAAAATTCAATAGGCAATCATTTATCTAGCCACACTGTTGCCAGTGTGATCATAAGCGGCAACTCTCCGAAAAATTTCGAAGCTCGGCCTTGCACTCAGATAAGGATTTAGCCGTTTCACCTCCAATATTACTATTGGAACTCACCCTCGAAAGGGTGCTTTGCTTTTTTCAAAACAAAGCGTCTCTGCTCGCACCTCGTCATTGTATTCGAAAATACAACTAGACGGGCGTTACCCGCTATCCTGCTACCGACAAAATCGGTGAGTGTCCGGACTTTCCTCTCTGCAAAAGCAAAGCGATTGCCCAATTTATTCTAATAAATAATAATTTCAAAAAATAAGCACAACATTTCCCGTAAATATTCCCCACTCTCTCATAATTATTCATCAAACTATATATATTCTAGCTTATTTTCAATTAAAATCAATAGTGCCTATATAGCGACCAGTTTACTACAACAATTATTCTAATCTTGAATTTGTTCCGCATCCCTCATCCACTTTATATCCGCTTTAATTTTACCCTCTTTCAATCTTAAAATCAATTAAAAACAAATCTTCGGGAATTTTTATCCGCCATTGGAGGAAATTCCGAAGATTTGTTTGCTTCTCGTATATATTTTTAAATATCCATTTAAATGGATATTTAATTATTTTGACACCCTATCCTCATATTAACCAATCTCAAAAAAGTAGAAATTTGATAGGTCTATTTGAGACTATGCTTAAAAGATTACGATGAAAAATCTACAAAAGTAGAAATTTGATAGGTCTATTTGAGGAAGATGAAGAAGAAAAGGAAGCAATTGAATCTACAAAAGTAGAAATTTGATAGGTCTATTTGAGACAAAGACAATCCTAGATGTGAGTTAATCTACAAAAGTAGAAATTTGATAGGTCTATTTGAGCTAAACATCACCGTAAACCTCGCTTCCTATCTACAAAAGTAGAAATTTGATAGGTCTATTTGAGATCCTAAAGTATGATACAATAGAAGTGTAATCTACAAAAGTAGAAATTTGATAGGTCTATTTGAGAGTACGAATACGCTTAATGTTAATTATATCTACAAAAGTAGAAATTTGATAGGTCTATTTGAGTCCACAAATAGCGTATTTAAGCCAAAAAGAT
>LSNR01000021.1 GCA_003056165.1 Parcubacteria group bacterium M6-OD1-3
GGCCTATGCACCGGGATTTCAACTTGATACCGCTCAGTACGCCACCATGGGTACATGGGGCGGACAGGCAGCCGTTCAGCAAGGCGTTAATTACCTGAACGGTCCGGTGACACTGGTAGATACCCATACCGGTGCATCAGCAAACTCGCCCTGGTATGGAGTTTCTAGAGCATCCGCCGGCTCTAGTACAAATGTTTCTGTGCCTGATGTTTCCGTCAACATGTCAAACTCCATCGACCTGCTGACCATCAGAAACGGATCCGCCTCCGGATCAAGCTCAATATTTTTTATTAAATATTAACTAACAGACCAACCCCGCGGGGAACTTGTATGAATTTAATTTCTCAACGAGATATTATTTCACAACAAGTTCCCTGCTTTTTTATTGGCAAAAAATAAAGTTAAAAAATATTGATAAATTTATTTAGCCATAAAAAAATATCCATTTAAATGGATATTTAAATGGATATTTCTTTTATATGACAACTCTATCAACTGTCATTCCGGAAAACATATTTTTTTTAACGAGCCGACAGGCGAGTTTAGAAAAATAGTTTATCCGGGATCCAGTTCTTAAGGAGAAACTTACAATTCATTACTCAAATCATTCCAATCTGGATTTTCTTTTTCAATTAAATCCAGTTTCCATTTTCTCTTCCATTTTTTAAGTTGTTTTTCCCTCTCTAGTGCACTAACAACATTTTCTGTTTGTTCGTAATATACTAATTTATTTAGATTGTATTTTTTACTAAAGCCCTCTGTTTGTTTTTCTTTGTGTTGATAAATTCTTTATTGTAAGTTTCCTGTTACTCCGATATATAATGTACCATTTCTTTTGTTGGTTATGATATAAACACAATATTGTTTCATTTTTCTGGATTCCGGATAAACTATTTTCTAATTTCTCACTATCGTTCGAAAAGAAAATTTGTCTTCCGGAATGACAACTTAAAATAACTATCTCATTTGTCATTTTTCTACCTGTCATTCCAGAATTTAGAAATTCTTTGTGAGCCTGCGAACATTAGAATTTCTTAATATCCGGAATCCAGAAATTTAAAAACAAGCTCCGATAGCTGTCATTCCGGAAAACATATTTTTCTTAACGAGTGAAACGAGTTTAGAAAAATAGTTTATCCGGAATCCAGTTTTCAAAAAAATTCTAATTCTAAACTGTTGCTAAATTGTTTTTCTGCTGGTTTCTGGATTACGGGTAGACGAATTTTATTCAATCGCTACACTCTTAATTCTGTCTCCCGAGATGACAACTACTTAGTATTCGTAGATTTTTATTCGCTGGTTGGCGGAGATTTGTAAATTTATAGGAAATTTAAAAATCCTTCTTCACTAACCCAATTTATCAACTAATTTATTTAGCTCTTCTGGAGAATAATAGTCAATAATAACTTTTCCGCCATTACCTCCAGATTTTTTAACCTTAACATTCGTTCCTAGTGCTAGACTAAATTTCTCTTCCAGTTCTTTTGTTTCCGGATCAACTTTGATTACTCTTTTATGAGCTTTAATGCTAATTGTTTTTGTCTTATCTTCCGCCTGACGAACGGTTAATCGATTTTTAATTATTAAATCAAGCAAACCTCTTTGTTTTTCCTGATTTTTTAACGCCAAAATCGCTTTAGCATGCCCTTCCGTTATTTTCCCTTCCTTTAACGCTTTAATGGCTTCAATCGGCAATGTCAATAATCTCAATTTATTTGCCACAACACTTCGGCTCTTTCCCATTTTTTTAGATACTTCTTCTTGTTTCATTTCAAATTCATCCATCAATTGTTTATACGCTTTGGCTTCTTCGACTGGATTAAGATTATGTCGCTGAATATTTTCTACAATCGCCAATTCCAATTTTTCTTTATTTTTAATATCCTTAATTATCACCGGAACCTTTTTTAATCCTGCCAATTTAGATGCTTGCAATCTTCTTTCTCCTGCGATAAGCTCAAAATTATCACTTTTTTTAGTAACTACCAATGGCTGAATAATTCCGTGAACATTAATTGAATCAGCAAGCTCCTGTAATTTTTTTTCATCAAATTCCAGTCTCGGCTGATAAGGATTAGCAACAATTTTTTCAATATCCACTTCCAAAATTCCCCCGTTTTTTTCATCCGTATTATCACGCTCTTTCATCGTTCCTTTATTGAGAATATTTTTAGCATTGGAAAAGGAAAATTGTTCTTTTGAATCATCTTCTTTTCTGTCGTCATCTTTTTTTTGAGAATTTATTTTTTTCTGTGGTATCAAGGATGACAATCCTCGACCCAGTCCATAATTTTGAGCCATATTTTTATTTTTTATATCGTAAATTTTTTATTTTTTATATCCATTTCGATAATTTCTCTGGCTAAATTTTTATACAATCTAGCACCTTTAGAAAAAGCATCGAAACTTAAAATAGATTTTCCAAAACTAGGAGCCTCTGCCAAGCGAACACTTCTTGGGATAACACTTTCAAAAACATGACCGGGAAAATGTTCTCGCACTTCTTTAACAACTTGTTTTGACAAACGATTTCGTCGGTCAAACATCGTTAACAAAACTCCTTTAATTTTTAAATCCGGCTGAATATTTTCTTTAACCAAACTGATTGTCTCTAAAAGTTGACTCAATCCCTCTAAAGCATAGTATTCAGTTTGCACCGGAATAATTATTTCATCACTAGCAACCAAACCGTTAACCGTCAACAATCCTAAACTTGGCGGACTGTCAATAATAATATAATCATATTCCGTTCGCACTTGACGCAAAGCATTGTAAAGTTTAAACTCGCGATTATCCATATGAATCATTTCAATTTCTGCTCCCGCCAAATCTTGCGATGCCGGTAGGATATCATAGCCTGGTAAATCACTTCTAACTATTGCTTCTCGTGGGTGTTTATCTAAAATCATCGTCTGATAAATATTATTTTTCAATTCTCTAATATTTATTCCCAAACCGGAAGAAGCGTTTCCTTGCGGATCAAGATCAACTAAAAGCACCATCTTACCAGCATTTGCCAAGTAAGTGGTTAGATTGATTGCCGAAGTAGTCTTACCTACTCCACCCTTCTGGTTGACTAATGAAATAATCTTTGCCATAATTGATTTATCTGTAAAGTTCATTTACAGTATATCCTTTTTGAAAAAAATTTACAACCACACAAATGCCGAAGTGGTGAAATTGGTAAACACGCACGACTCAAAATCGTGTGCCCAAAAGCTTGAGGGTTCGAGTCCCTCCTTCGGCACAAATAACACTCTTTCTTTTTATTTTAATGTATATTAAAATATACATTTTTGATATTTTAAATTTTATTCTTATTTCTCACTCACTAAATAAACATTTTCCAAAAGAGTGGCGACTGTAACAGGTCCTACTCCGCCGGGAACCGGAGAAATCTTACAATTTGTTTTAGAAAAAGAGGTGATATCTACATCGCCAAAAACTTTACCATCTTTTTTTGTTATTCCACCATCAATAATAATTGCTTTATTCTTAACCATATTTTCTTTTAATAGCTTTGGAATTCCACAAGCAGAAACCACTATGTCAGCTCGTCCCAAAATCAGTCGGGTATAATTATCATTTTTTCTTTTTTTCTGTAAATCTTCGCAAAAAATAAACTCAGCATTTAAACCTATTTTCTCCAATGCTTTTTTCATAATTATGCCAAAGTCAGATGATTTGCAAACAATAACCGCTTTTAGTTTTTCTTCTTCTTTCTTTTTTTCAAAAGTATCTTCAATCATCCTCACTATAGCTTTTGGAAAAACTGGATAAATAAAATCTTTATTCTCCAAAAAAAGATGCTGATTTTTTTGATGAAAACCATCGACATCTTTTTCAACTGAAATGGTATTTATTATATTTTCTTTATTCAAATTATTTGGCAAAGGCAATTGCACAATGATTCCGGATACTTTTTTATCAGTGTTTAGTTCTTTAATTTTCTTAATGACCTTATCTTCCGATACATCTTTGCTAAATAGAATTTTTCTAAAATTAATTCCGACTCTTTTAGAAGCCTTTTCTTTCAGCTCAACATATATCCGCGAAGCCTCATTATCCCCTACTAGAATAACGGCAAACTCGGGCTTTACTGCTTTAAAGCTTATTTTTTCCTTTATTTCCATCAAGATATTCTCCGCTATTTCTTTACCTTTAATTAGTTCCATACAATGAAGATTCTATATTTGCTTATATCTATTACAAATTCTAGCAAATTTATTTATATATGTCATCTTTTTTAACTTGCCACTTCTTGCCGGCTATCTTATACTAAACCTATGAAAACATTAGCTGTAAACAAACGAGCAAGTTTTGATTATGAACTCATTGATAAATATGAGGCCGGCTTGGTTTTGAGTGGACAAGAAGTAAAGTCAGTTAAAACCGGGCATATTAGTTTAAAAGGTAGTTTCGTTACAATTAAAAATTCTGAGCTATTCTTAACCAATGCTAATATACCGTTTTATAAATTTGCTGGAAATTCACAGGGGTATGACCCAACTCAAGCTAGGAAATTACTTCTCAAAAAATCAGAAATAAACAGATTGCTCGGAAAATCCAAAACTCAAGGCTTGACATTAGTGCCAATTCGGGTTTATACTAAGAAAAGACTTATTAAGCTTGAGTTTGCCGTTGGTCGTGGAAAAAAGAAATTTGACAAAAGAGAAAGTATTAAAAGAAAAGAGTCAGTACGAAAATTAAGACGAGTTATGAAAAATCGCTAGAATATCCCATCGATAATATTTATTAAAATATTATGGGCGGGGCTGTTTAGCTTCGACAGGTTGACCTTTAAAAATTAAGCAAATCGACCAATGCGTTAACGGTCGTAAATCTTTAACGCAAGATATATAAGTGCAAACTTAATATCCAAAGCAAAGGCTGTATTTGCTAACGCATTTACACCATCATTTGCTACTGCTATCGCCTAAACGCGATTGCCATTGAACCGCCAACTTCCGGTAAGCGGATTTCAGTGTCAAACACCGGGATAGCCAATTATGGTGTTCTTGAATAATTGGCAAAGCTAATTAAGAACTCGGTTAATAAATTTTTGTTTATTTTAAATTTATTATCTTAAATTTTTGTTTTGCAACAATTAGACATCACACTCCAGAAACAGCTTTATAATCTACAAAAATTGTCCCTTGCTTGTTTTTCGTAAGAAAAAATATTCGCTGTAGCTAAGACTACAACTCATCTTTTTTCTTACTGCAAATTCAACCAATGACTCAATTTTTATTAAATTCTAGAATCTGTTTCTGGAGCGTGATGTCTAAAAAAATAAACTAAATTTGTAGAAAAATTTTTAAAATCAATTCTGGACGTGGGTTCAATTCCCACCAGCTCCACGAAGATTCAATTTCAAAACTAATAAACTATGAGAAGACGCTACAAAAAAAGATCATTTAAACCACAAAAACCAAGATATCGGGTTAATGAATACATTCGGATACCGGTAGTTTTTGTTATTGATGAAAACGGTAAACAGTTGGGAGAAATGAGTAATACTGAAGCACTAAAAATCGCTAGAGAGCACGAATTGGATTTGGTTGAAGTGGCACCAAATGCTAAACCTCCCGTTTGCAAAATAACAAATTATGGAAAATTTCAATACAGCCAATCCAAACAAGATAGATTAAGTAAGGCTAAACAGAAAAAAACCGGAACCAAAGGAATTCGATTGGGAATGCGTACCGATAGTCACGATTTAAGTTTTAAGAAAAAACAAGCGGAAAAATTTTTAAGCAAGGGACATAAGGTAAAGGTGGAATTAAGATTGCGAGGTAGAGAAAAAGCTCATCAAGATTTGGCTCGGAAAAATTTACGAGAATTTATTGAAAATATTGATATACCGTATAAAATGGAGGATAATATTAAAAGATTTCCCGGAGGTTTTAATGTAATAATTTCACCGGAGTAAATAGACTTCTTCGGAAAGTCTTTCGTTTACGAGATTTCTAATTTTCTAACGAGACAAGGAAGACCAACAAAATATTTTATAACGTACTGTACGTACGGTATAAGATGTTTTGTTAAGTCTGACGAAGTCGTAGTAGAAAATTAGGAATCGTAGTAGAAAGTATTTTCCGAAGAAGTCTAACATAATTTAAGTTAATAAAAATACTATGCCAAAAAAGAAAAGCAACAAAGCTCTTGTTAAAAAAATTAAAGTGACTGGTGGAGGAAAGCTTCTTCGTAGATATACCAAGCAAAATCATTTTAATAGTAAGCAAACGGGGAATTTAAAAAGAAAGAAGAGAAAAGATGTGGAGATTATTGGAACAGAAAGAAAGAATATTTTAAAGAGGATTGTAAAATAATAATTAGTAGATAGTAACTAGCAGATTAGTAATATTTTTAATCTTATATTATTACCAATTACTAGATACCGAATACTAAACATTAACCTATGACTAGAGTAAAACGCGGAGTTACCGCTAGCAAAAGAAGAAAGAATACTTTAAAAATGACCAAAGGTTTTCGTTGGAGAAGAAAATCTAATTTTAGAGCCGCTAAAGAAGCTTTGCTTAAAGCCGGAAAATACGCTTACCGTGATCGTCGTACTAAAAAAAGAACTATGCGTAGTCTTTGGATTTTAAGATTGAATAATGCTGTTAGAAATTTTGATCTTACTTACAGTAAATTTATCAAAATTCTAAAAGATAAAAAAATTGAACTTGATAGAAAGGTTCTTTCTCAAATGGCAATGGAAAATCCAAAAACTTTCAAGAAATTTATTGAGAAAATAAAAAATTAGGTTTTAGAGCCAGTCCGAAAACTCATACCTAATCAAGATAAGGAAATTTCTTTTAAAACAGTAGGTCTTAGATGCCTGCTGTTTTGTTTTTGTTTACAAAAAATAAAAATATATACTTTAAAAAAGAAAATTTTGCTATCAAAAAATCTGATAAAATTTACATGAAGTATCGCATATAGAGACATAATTATATTGCGGAGATTTGTAAATTTTTCAAAATAAAAAGCCGAGCGACAAGATTATATTCTTGCGCCCGGCGATTGCAATGGAGGCCTTGCCTCCATATTTGCTATACTGTAAAAACTAGCTCGGAGTTATTCTTCTATTTGGTTGAATTATATCTTTGTCATCCACAGAGAAAACAAAAATTTCTCCATTATGATCACCTTGTTCAAAAAGTATTTCTAAGTCAACATAGCTAGGAATACTTTTATCTAGCGATTTTAAAAAATCTTTCATTTTCATTATTTATCCTCCAAAAATTTTATATTCACTTAACACACCTCTTTAGATGTGCTAAACTTTAATTATTAAGTTTTCAAAAAACTACGATAATTAAGCATAGATTAACTTCAAACATATGTCAACACATAATATAAAATTTCAAACTGATAAAATGAAAGTTCCAGTAATTTTTCACGCGTCAGAAGAGCTATTGCCAGACAAAAAAACATATGGGCAACTGGAAAATCTTGCTAAAGATGAGCGACTTTTTTCACATATTTCAGCAATGAGCGATGTTCATCCTAAAAAAGGTCGAAAAAATCCGACTGGAACAGTCGTTGCTACCGAAAAACATTTATTACCACAAATCAATGATACCGCTCCAAACTGCGGAATGCGTTTTATTCGCACCAATTTTAACGAGGAAAATTTAACTGCTGAAAAAATTGATCGACTTTTTCAAGAATTAGTTAAAGTAATTCCCACTAAAAAATATATTGGGACAAAACTATCTTTTGAAGATGTAATGAATGTTGCCAAATTCGGCTCTAAACCTTTACAAGAAAAATTCCAAACTCGCACCAAAAATGAAATTACCAATACATTTAATCAAGGAAATCTAGTCACTAAAGAAAATGTTTCCAATCAAGATATTTTTGACGCTATTCCAAGGTTGTTTCTGCACATTGCCAAATATCGCTCAGGAATTTTAGGAGCAGCGGGAAATCATTTCTTGGATTTAATGAAGATAACGGAAATTAAAAATCCGGAAATTGCTGAAAAATTTAATTTGCAAAAAGGTCAGTATATTTTTTTAATGCACACCGGCTCCGGTTTACTGGGACAATATGCGTCCTATATGTACACACCTAAGGCCAAGGAGCATCTTAGTCAAAAAATAATTTTGGAATTGGGATTGAGAACTTGGAAAAGTAAATACAAAAAAGAATATTTGGAAGTCGCCAAAAAAATTAAAGAACATCAAGATAAGCCGGAATTTTTTGGATATGATGAGAATAGTACTGTTGGACAAATGTTTTTATTAGCCCATCAAGTCTCTGCTAATTTTGGATTTGCTAATCGACTACTACTTAATCATAATTTAGACCAAGCTATCGAAAAAGTTTTTGGTGCTCCAGCTGAATTAGATTTATTGCACGATATTCCTCATTTAATGATTCTTAAGGAAAATCATTTTAGTAAGGATATTTGGATTCATCGCAATGGCACGGTTCGCGCTAATGGTCCAATCCGAATGCAAGGCAAGCATAAGCTTTTTTCCGAAACTGGTGAGCCATTTTTCATTCCATCCTCAATGAGCACACCAGCTTATCTTGGTGTCGGAACTGATCAAAACGAAAGTTCTTTTTTCTCTGCCTCTCACGGTACTGGTCGTCGAGCTAAAACAGACAACGATTTGCCAACCGACAAACAAGAGCTATTTAAACGAATGAAAAAAAATAATGTTCGTCTTTATAATGCGAAATCTAAAGGTGTGATCTTACAAGATAGTGGATATTATAAAGATGTAGAAGAAGTTATTTCTGGAATGGAAGAAAATAATATTATCAATACGGTAGTTAAAATGCAACCAACCGCAGTACTTATGTATTAAAAATCTATGAAAATTATAACCATATCGGGCTTAGATGGAAGCGGAAAATCCACTCAAATTGAATTATTAAAAAAAGAGTTTGAGAAAAACAGCAAACGAGTTTTTTATTTTCATGCTATTGATTTTTCAATTGGCAATAAAATAATTTTCTGGAAACATAAAAAAATTAAAAAAGCAGACAGCGGTGTTAGTAACGCCAATTGGCTAGGAATTCAATTGAGAAAAATCGCTCTACGGATTGACATTTGGCGTTTTAAAAGGTTAATAAGGAAATTAGAAAAAGAAAACTACGATTATATTTTATCAGATAGATTTTTCTATGATACTATTGTAAACATTGAATACTTATCGGGAGATAATTTAGGAACAATCAAGTTGCGATACTCCATATTCTATACTTCATATTCTATATTATCTTTTTATCTGCAAACTAGCCCGCAAGAAATTATGCAACGCAATCGCACGCCAAAACAAGGATTACAATATCTAGAAGCAAAGAAAAAAATCCTTGACAGCAAATCACAAATTTGGAATTGGAAAATCATAAATGGTAGTCAATCGAAAGAAATAATTTTTGAAGAAATAAAAAATTTTATAACAAAAAATCTCAATGCATAACACTAAACCAACTCAACATATTGCCAAATCGGTTTTTTGGTTAACTGCTTCAGAGATAATTTTTAATATTTCCGGATATATTATTCATTCTGGTGTTGGTCGTATTCTTGGTCCAACCGACTATGGTCGTTATGGCTTAGTTATCACAATGACAACGATGATAATTGTTCTCATTGGCAACGGAATACCCACTGCAATGAATAAGTTTATTAGCGAAATTTTTGAAACCAATCCGTCAATGGTTGTAATTATAAAAAGGAAGGCTTTTTTTCTGCAGACAATTTTAATTGGAATTATTACTCTTATTTTTTTCTTATCAGCTCCCTTAATTTCCAATGTTCTAGGTGATAAATCTCTAACACATTTGTTCAGAATTTCCACATTAATTATCCCCTCTTTTGCACTAGCTTCTTTTTACTTTTATTATTTCACCGGTATTCACAAATTCAATCTTCAAGCAATTCTCAAAACTGTTCGCTCTACTGCCAAAGTTATTTTCATTCTAATTCTAGCTTGGTTTTTTAAACTGGAAGGCTCTATAACTGGATACATACTTGCCCCACTTTTTGTTTTTTTAATTGCTTGGTTAATTGATAAGTTTTGGATATCCAAAAATTTTGAAATGACAACTACACAAGCTACTACAACACCTCAAACATTTTCTACTAAGAAACTTTTTAACTACGCTTGGCCATTTACTCTATTTTTACTTTTTTACGAAATAATGATTTCCATAGACCTCTATATGGTCAAAGCAATTTTACAAAATGATTTCTTGACCGGAATTTATAATGGCGCCTTAACCGTTGGACGCATCCCCTATTATTTATTTTATGCGTTAACTATTGTTCTTCTACCAAGCATATCAAAAACAAGTTCTCAAAAAAACACAACCGAAACTGCTAAAACAGTTTCCCAAGCCTTACGGCTAATGTCGATTTTACTCCCATTGGGAGTTATTTTAATGACAGTATTCGCCTCACCCATTATTCACCTTTTTTATGGGAAAGAGTACTTACCTGCTGTTTACCCAATGCGAATCTTGGTTATTGGAGTAAGTTTTCTAACTGTTTTTTATGTTTTAAGTTTCGCCTTTTCTGGCTTAGGAAAAGTTAAACTACCAATGTGGATTGCACTATTCGGAATGACCGCAAATATTTTTCTAAACTATTTCTTTATTCAAAAATATGAGCTTGTCGGTGCTTCAATAGCCACTTCATTTACCTCTTTCTTTGTAATGATAACTGCACTCTACTTTGTAAAAAAAGAGTTTAAAATTTCTCTAAAAATAAAATCTATTTTAAAAATAGCTCTTGCTTCTTTGATTATTTATTCACTCGCAAAATTTGTCCCCACTGGCGACTATTTATTCATCCTCTGGTCATTGATTTTGTCGGCAATATATTTTATTATTCTATATGCACTTAAAGAAATAACAAAAGAAGATATAAATTTAATAAAAAAAATAATTTAATGTTAAAAATATCTAATAAAAAACTAACGGCGACTTTTATTTTAATTTTAATGTTTACACAATTCTCTTTTGGATTTTATCAAATTCAAAAAGAAGCTTATGTAGACGAGGCACTTTGGCTTTATAGTCGTATTCCAAAATTCTGGCAAAACATTGGTGAGATGGACTGGAATGGCACTAGACGAAGTGACAAGCCAGGTGTAACGGTAATGTATACCACCGGACTTGGACTTCTTAATAAAAATAATTTAATAAATTGTAAAAAAAGTTGCGCCGATACGCAAAAGCTAGAAAAAATGCTACTTGGATTTAGATCTTCAATGTTACTCTTAACGGCTTTATTTACACCATTATTATTTATTCTCTTACGAAAACTTTTTGACAAAAAAACATCACTATTTTCAACATCTTTTATCGCCCTGTCGCCAATTTTGTTGGGAATGAGTCGCATCATAAATCCAGATTCATTGCTTTGGATTTTTTCTACCGGGACTATTTTAAGTTATTTGGTTTATTTAAAAAAAGCTGTAACCAATAATAAATACCTTTATTTTGCCGGAATTTTTATGGGCTTGGCGATAGCTACAAAATATGTTTCGAATATTTTATTCATATTTGTTTTAATATTAATTTTTTTGAATTATATTTTTTCTAGAAATAAATGGCTCATTTCATCAACCAACAATTATTTTAAAAAGCATTTAATTGCTTACATAAAATTTATTGCGATTTCAATAGCGACTTTTTCGCTGATTTATCCGGCAGTTTGGGTAAAACATAGCCGAATATTAAAAGCTACCATTTTTTCTGAAGCTTTTGAAGGTACTTGGCCATATTTTCTTGGCATTCTTTTATTTTTGCTAACCGATACTTTTTTGCTAAAAAATTATATCCTTAATATATCCATTAAATGGTTAATAAAATATCAATTACTTTTTAAAAAAATTATTAGTATTATTTTTTTGGGATTTATTATTATTTTATTTTTTAATGTTTTGACAAAAAATCCTCTTTTTAACCTTGGAAATATTCTCGCTTCACCAAAATCATCTTATGGATATTCTAATCATTTCTTTTTCTATCTAACTAATTTTTATCCATTATTATTTGGAATTTCACCATTAGCATTCTTAATAATTATTTGGAAATTTTTAAAAACTTTATTCAAAAAAATAAATACGAATACTTTCTCAGATAATATTTTCTTTTATTTTTCATTTCTTATTTTACTTTACTATTTAGCTTCACTTTTTGCTGAAGTCGCTGGAACAATTCGCTATCAAATCATTCTTTATCCCCTAGTCTTAATTATGGCAGGAATTTCTTTAGCAGAAACAATAATTGAAATTAAATTATTCAGAAATAAAATTTACAAATATTTTGCATATTTGATTTTTTTGATTTTTTTGATCTTACCATTATATCAGACTAAGCCATTCTATTTGAGCTATGCTTCAAAATTTCTTCCGCAAAAATATTTTCTTGATCACAAAGATATGGGTTCCGGCTCCTATGCAGTAGCACAATATTTAAATTCTCTCCCAAATGCTAAAAATCTAAATGTCTGGTCAGATAAAAAAGGTGTTTGCACTTTTTTTGTTGGAAAATGTTATTCACGATTCAAAGTTAAAAAATTTAAAGAAAATAAATTTGATTATTATGTCATTTCTTCCGGTAGAAAAAACTTAACTTGGAAAAAGGTTGATATTAACTTGCGTCATAGCTATCCGGAGATGCCTCGTATCGATAAATTGTATTCACGGAATGATTATATTCATATAGTAAAACTTGGTAATCGTTATTCTAGTTTTGTAAAAATATTTACATCAGAAAAGGTAAATTAAATTTCGCTTGACAATTCAATGCATCTATGCTAGACTTTAATAGTCAAATCAGAGTTGTGAACCAAAAGTAAAATTAGATTTTATTTAGATAGCACCCTGAATTTGAGTTAATAAATCTTATCCTATAAAAACGATGAACAATGGAAAAATTGCTCGTCTTACTGATAGAGGATTTGGTTTTATATCTGAAGAAGGAAAAGAGAAAGATATCTTCTTTCACGCTTCCGAACTACAGGGTGTAGAATTCAATGATCTTAAAGAAGGCGATAGCGTTACATTTGAGGCACAAGATGGTCCTAAAGGACTTTCTGCTGTAAATGTAAGCTTAGCGTAAAGTAAACTAAAAAACCACCGGCTAGCCGGTGGTTTTTTGTATACCCAAATAACTATTTTGCTGTATCTTGAACGAAAAATCCTATCAATATTCCATTCAAAATTGAAAAACAAATTATAGCAACTGAAGTTATTATAGTAAATTTTAATCCAAAATAATACATCATTACTGGAATAAACGAAATTTTTACATTTCTATTATACAAGAATACTGCCAATAAACTATTTTTCATCCCGCTTGCTTTCAAATCTTTCAACATCGGAAAAAGAACATAAGGTGGTCCAGAGATTAGAAGCCCTACTATCGTAGCATAAACCCAACCTTTTATCCCCGAATCTTTTCCTAAGTGTTTTTCGATTTTGCCAGAATCAATATATAAATTCATCACAGTCATTATTATCAATACGAATAATAATAATGGTATAATCTTGATTAACATTATATATGTTTTTTCAATCCCTGTAATAGCTAGCGATTTATTGAAATAAAATACTATGCTATAAACGAAAAATACAGTAAATAAAAACTTAAATTTTCCTGGAATTTTTTTAATTTTTTTCTTAATTGACATATCTCTAAATTTAAATTATCTTTAAAATCCAAACAACTAATACAGCGATTACAATTGCAAAAATAAAATTAACGATATTCCTGATAATTGCAAATTTTTTTCCTAAAAATGATATCTCCAATGGCAACATTGCAATTCCAACTGTTGACCATGTTAAAATAAAAGCAGTAACTGCCAACAGACTAACGCCATCTTTTAATAGTTCTCCTCCAATAATATAACTCGTTACTGGTATTCCAAAAGAGACACTTCCCGCCAAAGCTCCAATAAAGGAATCTTTAATATAATTTCCTGTAAATAATTTTAAATAAATATCACTAGACGCAACAGTAATCAAATTCACCAATAATAAAACACCTATTAAAATTGGTATCATTATTTTAAAATTATTTAAACTTTTTTGAGTCGCTTTTTTAATATTCATTTGTTTTAACTTTTTTGTAATACTGATTAAATATGGTAGCACGAACAATCATCGCACTGCTATATGTAGTTGTGTAGTAGTGAACTGCTTAATTTTAATTTTAAATTCCTAGTTTCGGTTATTTATTTTTTAAATATTCTTCAATTGTCTTAATAAAAAAGTTTTTATTTAAAATCTGCTTTTTCTTGGCTTAATTTTATAGATCAACGACCAGAGATTAGTTAATTCTTTATTCCATTCCGTCTAAACGGAATTTTTAATTACTTCTTTTATCTCTTTCTCGGTATAATTTTTTCGCAACCAATCCATTACCTCTTCCATACCATAATCAAGAATATTTTTTATATTTTTTTGTTTTTTGTCTGTCTATTTTTTCCAAATCATAAGACTATAAAAACGGTTTTTTCAAACCGGCAGATTATTGTTTTTAGTTTTAAATATTACTTTTATTGAACTTTTTATATTGACATTATAACATAGCGAACGAACCATTGACAAATCCCCTCCCATTGCTATACTGCTTTAATGTTGGAAATAGCATTTTTTCACAGAAAATAGTAGCTCATTGAAAAAAAGTTTTTTAACCAACTCCTTCGAAACATGGGAGTAAAATACAAATTTTTTTTAAGGAGGATGCACAATGACAACTGACAATATTTGTTATGAAATAATGATAAATATAGAAAAAAGAGGATGCCCTCGCAAATCATTCAAAGAAGCGTGGCTAGCTTTTATGGAAGAAACACGAAAAGAATTGCAAAAAGGCACTTCTTGGCAAGTCTTGGAAACAACTTATTTTCTAATTTTTAAATTTAATGAAAATGAGTTAGTTTTTTCATTTTATGAAGCCCGAGATTTTGCCTATACTATCGGACTGATGAAAAATGGCGAAATCCATAGCGATTATGATGACACCATTATGGAACCGACTGTTAGGCGAATCTTAGGAGCATTTAAACATAAAAATATCTCTGACTGTATCAAAGATATTCAAGAAAGAATAGGAATAGATCCTTTGAAAGAATAACGAAAAAACTCACAATTTACTACCTCATCGCTCCGCTCAATCGGTTTCTCAAAACCGATCGAGCGGTTTTTATTTTTTATTTCTCAAGAATTTGATGAATTAACAATTCACAATTTACAAATCCACCGCAAACCACTGCCCTAAATCATCGCACTGCTATATGTAGTTGTGTAGTAGTGAACTGCTTAATTTTGATTTTGATTTTTAGCTCACAATTTATAATTTATAAATCACCATTTATTATTCATTATTTATAATCAATAATTTATAATCAATAATTTACCATCTACCATTTACCATTGATAATTTATTTCACTACTATATGTAGTTGTATGGTAGTGAACTACTGTTTTTAATTTATCATTAATAATTCATCATTTATCATTAACAATGTATTTAGTCACTTTTCCTTCGTCTTTCTTTTTTATTTTTTTTATTCGCAAATAATTTTTTAATCGTTTCTTCTATTGCGCGATGATTTAATTTTGTAGCTTTATTAACATTTTAACTATGTAAGTATATGCAAATATATGTTAGTAAATTTGTCAAAGTTTAATTTCTTGCATTTAAACAATTATTGCAACACCTTCATGAATATTTTCTTTCTGTTTTTTGAAAATTAATTATGGCATATTCGCCATAGTCAAAGTTTGGATTATTTATTTACCTAATTTAAAATGGTCAAATTCGACACTTTTAAAATTTCAATTTTATTCGCGCTCCTTAATAATTACCCCTTTTCGTCATCATTTCGCCTCACCATTCCTTTTTAAGTCCAAATTCTCACCTAGTCATCAATTAGATTTCCCGCGTTCTTATTCGGTTGATTTCAATTTCGGTTTGACCAATGGAAACAGCGTTACCTCTCGTAAAGTTTTGTTTTCCAAAAATGCAAAGAGGCGTTCTCCAACCCCAAAACCGCAAGTTGGAGGCATTCCATATTCCAACATTTCCACAAACTCCCAGTCCGGCATCATTGCCTCATCATCACCGGCCTCTAAAAGTTTTTGCTGTTGCTCAAACCGCTTTCTTTGGTCAATAGGGTCATTTAATTCAGAGTAACCGTTTCCGACTTCCGCTCCACCAAGCAAAATTTGAAACCGTTCCGCTTGCTCGGGTTTATCAGTTTTTCTTTTTGCTAACGGAGAAATGAAAGTCGGATGATTAACTAAAAACGCTGGTCCGGAAATACTGACACGACAATACTTCCACAACGAATCAATATAGCGATCGCGATTATTGCCATCGTACTTAACTTTTAATTCTTTCAATTTTTTAATTAATTCTTCTTCCGTAGCAGTGATAACATCCACTCCGGTTTGTTTTTTTATTTCTGCTACATAATCTATCTCTATCCATTTATCAGCCAAATCAAACTTATGCTCGCGAACTTCAAATTTTGTTTTTCCATAAACTTCTTTGGCAATATAACGGTATAATTTTTTGGCAAAATCCATTCCATCTTTATAATCAGCATATGCCCAATAAAACTCCATATTAGTAAATTCTTGTAAGTGATTTGGGCTGGTCCCTTCATTACGAAAAGCCCTACCAATTTCAAAAGTTTTTTCAAAGCCGGATGCCATCAATCTTTTCTGCCATAATTCACCAATTGAAATTCGCATATACACAGGCATATCAAAATCATTATGATGAGTTTTGAAAGGTCGAGCTTCTGCTCCACCAGTTGTTGTTTCAATGTGAGGAGTTTCTACTTGTAAAAAATCTTTTTTTAGCATAAATTTTTGTATTGCTTGCCAAAATTTAGCGCGTCGTACAAAAATTTCTCGCTCTTCTTTATTAAAAAATAAGTCTAAATATCTTTTGCGAAATTTTTCTTCTTCATTTTTAAACCCAAAATGCTCTGTTGGAAATGGCTTCAATGTCTTACTAAGAATTTCCCAATCTACAACCTTCAAACTTTTTTCATTTGTTTTAGTTTTAAAAAGAGAACCTTTAACTTGGATAAAATCACCCAATTCAATGTTTTTTATAAATAACTTAAATTTATCTATATCTATATTATTTTTATTTAAAAACAATTGAATTTTTCCACTTTCATCTTCAATATGACAAAAAGCTGAACCACCCATTGGACGCAAAGAAACCACCCTTCCTACCAAATAAATTTCTTTTTCTTCACCAATTTTATCAAAATTTTTCAAAGCCTCTTTATTGGTATAATTTCTTTTTGATTTAGCAGGATAAACCTCCATTCCTGCCTTTTTTAAATTTTCTAATTTTTCCAATTTAATTTTTCCAATGTCATCACGCATAATATTTATCGGTTCGCCAATTAGCAAAACAGTTTTTTACTCTGACCTGCCAACTGACGGGTAAAGGACTAGTTTTTTAATTTTCTTATATCCTTAGTATAATAACAATACTGCAATTTAGCAAATTTTTATGCTATACTTTAAGCAATCCAGCTTATACATTAGTTCAGACTTTTAATAAATTAATTCAACATTTAAAAAATATTAAAATAAAAATAACTTTATTTTTAAACAAAAAACATTATGAGCAAACTCAAACAAGAAATAAATACTTTAATTATTTCCGATATTCATCTTGGAAGTAATGTTAGTCGTGCTGAGAAGGTTATTAGCCTTCTAACTAAATATAAATTCAAACAACTAATTTTGTTGGGTGATATTTTTGACGATCTTGATTTTAAACACCTGCCTAATCATCATTGGGATTTAATTTCTCTTTTTCGGAAGTTATCTCAAAAAACAAAAGTTATTTGGGTGGAAGGAAATCATGACCGTGGGCTAGCTCAAGTCATGGCAGCAATGGTTGGTATTAAAGTCTACAAAAACTATTCTTGGACCTACCATAATAAACTTCTCATAGCAATCCATGGACACCAATTTGATCGTTTTTTAATAGACAATCCTATTATTAGTTATCTTGCTTCCAAACTATATATTATTATTCAACAACTTGATTTTGATGACTATCGAATAAGTAATTTTATCAAAAGAAAAAGTAAGGGTTGGCTCAGAATATCTAAAAAAGTAGCTAATTCTGCTATACTGTATGGTCGCATCCGAGGCGCTGATTACATTTTTTGCGGGCACACTCATCGCAGTGCTCATCGTAAAAAAAAGGATATTGAATATTTCAATAGTGGTTGTTGGACACAAAATCCTGCTACTTATATTACTATTTCTCATGGCGATATTAAAATAAAAAAAACAAATTAAGGTATACTGCGCTAATCATTTTCTAAACAATTATCAAATGCGCGTTTCTTTTATCTATTTACAATCATAATGTCAAATATGCACAAAAAATTTTAAGAACAATGTATTACATAATGTATTACGTAATACATTATGTAATTAAAAAAAACCGCCTTCATCTTTTAGAAAAGCGGTTTTGAAAAATATAATAAATTTTATCGTTTTGACCATTGCGGAGCACGTCGAGCTTTTTTTAATCCTGGCTTCTTTCGTTCAACTTTTCGGGCATCTCTAGTCAAAAATCCTTTAGCTTTCAAAACTGCTCGTAAGTTAATATCAAATTTTATGAGTGCTCTAGCTATCCCAAGTCTTATAGCTTCAGCTTGTCCAGTAATTCCACCACCCTTAACCAAGACCGACACTTTAAATTTATCTTGCACACCAACTTCTTTCAATGAATCATTGAAAATAGCTTGCAAGTCATCTCTTAAAAAATATTCTTTCATTTTTCGATTATTTACAATCAAATCACTATCCTTAGATTTATCACCAGGAAATAATCTTACTTGAGCTACGGCTGTTTTTCTTCGCCCAACAGCATAAAAATATTTCTCTATTTTTTTAGCCTTTTTAACGCTAAGTTTCTTAGAATTACTTGTCTTATTTTTTTCAATATCTACCTTATCAGAATCTTTTTTTGCAATTTTTTCTTTAACCATATAATATAAATATTTCTTTTAAATTATCTTATCAATCTTGTGCTTATGTTCATCACTTTTATAAATCAATAATCTCTTCATCATCTTCGCTCGCAACTTATTTTTAGGTAACATACCGTATACAGCTCGTTCTATTGTTTTTCTAGAATCTTTTTTAATCTGCTCTTCGAAACTAATTTCTTTTATTCCTCCGACATAACCGGTGTGTCTGAAATACTTTTTATTCTTTCTTTTGTTACCGGTAACTATTACTCCGTCAGAATTAGTAACTACCACAAAATCTCCCCCATCAACATTTGGAAGATAATCAACTTTCCTTTTTCCATTTAATACATTGGCAATTTCTGTGGCCAATCTTCCTAAAACTTTCCCCTGAGCATTAAATTGATAATATTTTCTTTCCATAATATTTTTCAGATTTTATTAAACAAATTCGATTACCGACATTTTAGCATCGTCACTTTTTCGATTTGGTAGCTTTATTATTCTAGTGTATCCGCTATTTCTTTTTTCAAATTTTTTAGAAAAATCACCAGAAATTTTCTTCACAGCATCCTTATTCAACTTTCTTATTAGATCTCTAATAACTGACACCTTCTTAATAGAATCATTTTCAGTTTTCTTAATCTTAGTAATAATCTTATCTACAACCGGTTTAATCTCTTTGGCTTTGGCTTCAGTCGTTACAATTTTTTCATTTATTATTAAATTAGAAACCAACCCACCAATAAGTGCTTTTCTTTGACTTCGCACTCTACTCAATTGTCTACCTTTTTTTCTATTTCTCATACTTTTTAAATTTAATTTTTCAATATCAAACCTAACCCACCAATTGATTTCTTAACTTCTTTAACTCCTTTTTCACCCATACCATCCAAGGCAACTAATTCATCTGATGTTAAACTAATAATTTTTTTAACTTTGGTAATTTTATTATCCTTTAACGCATTAAGAGTTCTTGTTGATAATCCTTTTAGTTCAGTTACATTAAGATTAATACTCTCTATATCATTATCAATCTTTTTAGATTCTACCTCTTTTTCTTTGTCAAAAATAGCTTCATATTCCTGCGGTTTATCTTCTGCCTCCATTTTCTTTTTTTGATTAGCAGTAGTTTCTTTAACTCCTTCAGACAAAACAGTGAATTGATTTACCAATATTTCAACTGCCTTATTAAAAGCCTCTGTTGGCGTTATACTTCCATCAGTAGAAATTTCTAACACTATCTTATCATAATCAGTCCTTTTTCCAACTCGCATATTTTCGACGTTATAGTTAACCCTTTTTACCGGCGTATAAATAGCGTCAATAGCAATCCAATTTATTTCATCAATTTTTTCTTGTTGTTCAACAGGAACATATCCGATACCCCTTGCCACTTCAAATTCCATTTCTACATTGCTTTTCGTTGATGTAGAAGTAGCTATGAGTTGATCGCCATTAACAACCTTAATTCCGGATGAACACTTTATATCTTTAGCAGTAATCTCTCCTTTGCCTTTATGGCTTAATGATACCCTTACTGAATTTTCTTCAAAAAACTGAAAACGAATTTTTTTTACATTTAAAATTATTTGCACAACATCTTCCATAATTCCTTCTATAGTTGAAAATTCATGAGAAACTCCTTTAATCTTAATTGCAGTTACAGCTGCTCCGTCTAATGAAGATAATAACGCTCTACGAAGAGCATTACCTAAAGTTGTTCCATAACCTGGATAACATTCCTCAATAATAAACTTTCCACTGTTTTCTCCAGTTTCAATAAATTTACTTTTTTTGGGAAGAGTTATTGTTTGCATATTTTTATTTAAATCAAAAAATTAAAAAATGAAATAGTAATCTTTTTAGGTAAGAAAACTGCCACAATTCTTATCTAGAATAATATTCAACAACTAACTGAGGATCAACATTTACTCCGATACTAGCAATATCAGGCTGTGCCAATACTTTGCCCTTCAAAGTGCTTGAGTTTATGTTTATCCACGAGGGAGCAGTCTCTTTGTTCTTTAAAACCTTAAGCCTATTCTTAAAATAAGTCTTTTCTTTTTTTCTGTTGCCAATTTCAATAACATCACCAATTTTTATTTCAGCAGACGGAATACTTAACCGCTTTCCATTGACAACAATCCAACCATGATTAACAAGTTGTCGTGCTACATTACGAGAGTCAGCTAATCCCATTCTATAAACTACATTATCTAAACGCAATTCCAATCTTACCATTAACAAATCTCCCACAACACCTTGTTTATTTCTGATTTCTTTAAAGTGTTTCCTAAATTGACGCTCCATAACTCCATAAATTCTCTTAATCCGTTGCTTCATTGCTAACTGTTTTCCGTATTCGCTCAAACCTCTAGTCATTTTTTGCCCATGCATTCCCGGAGCATAAGATTTTCTAATCATTGCACACTTGGGAGAATTACAACGTTCACCTTTAAGAAAGAGCTTTTCTTTAGCTCTCCGACATTGTTTGCATTTTGGATTTAAATCTCTTGCCATAAAATTAGTATTAGTATATTGTATCTAGTTTAATTTAATATTTATAAAATTATTTGCAAATACTCGTAAATAAAAACTCTATTATTTCAGATTAAACAATACTAGGTCTTCTCCACTGATCTTCGTCCACTTCCAGCAGTGCGCCTAATATTTCCTCTGATAGTTCTAGTATTTGTCTTAGTTCGTTGCCCTCTACTCGGAAGACCTTTTTGGTGCCGTATTCCTCGATAGCAACCAATTTCTTTTAATCTTCGAATATTCATCCTGATTTCATGTTTCAATTCTCCTTCTATTTTATAATTCTTTTCAATTTCAGTTTTTAAAGAATTCACATCTTCTGTACTTAAATCTTTTGCACGAACATCTTTATCTATTTTTAATTTATCCAAAATAACACCACTGACGGACCTACCAATACCAAAGATGTATGTTAAAGCAATTTCTATTCTTTTGTTATCTGGAATATTTACTCCAACTATTCTAACCATAATTTATCATATTTTCGGTAATCAATCTTGTAACTACCGATAATGTTTTTAAACAAATTTATAAGTTAAACCCTCCTTGGTCTTCTCCGTCTGCATCCATTATGTGGTACGGGTGTAACATCTTTAATTAACAAAATATCAAAACCGGCACCTGCCAATCCTCTAACAGTAGACTCTCTTCCGCCACCAACACCTTTAATAAATATCATCAATTCTTTTAGTCCAAATTTCTTTACCTTTTCAGACACATCAGCAGCTACTTTTGTTGCAGCGAAAGGAGTTGATTTTTTTGCTCCTTTAAAACCAAGCAACCCAGCACTTGACCACCCTAAGGTAGCACCATTCATATCGGTAATAGTGATTACAGTATTGTTATAAGTACATTTAATATGTGCTTGTCCTTTAAATACCATTCTCTTTCCTTTTTTTTTCTTTGATTGTTTCTCTATTGGTTGCTCTTTACCATTCTTCGCATCTTTAACATTAGCGACATTTTTTTCAGAAATATCTTTAACAGAAGTAGTTGTATCTACTTCCCGCTTCTTAATAATCTTTTCTTTAATTTTCCCTTCATTTTTCTTTTCTTCAGTCATCTATTTGCAAATTTTAAATAAATAATACTTTAAACCTATATAATTTCGTTATCAAGTTGTTATCCTTGTCGTTGTTTGTGCTTTGGATTAGTGCATATAACGAAAAGTTTTCCTCTTCGTCGCACGATTTTACAGTGTGCACACATTTTTTTAACTGATGCTCTAACTTTCATATAATTATTTTATAACCTCTTTGTTATTCTTCCTCTAGTTAAATCATATGGACTCATTTCTATCGTTACCCTATCTCCAGGCAATAGTTTAATATAATGAACCCTCATTCTTCCAGAAATATGAGCCAAAATCTCATGTCCATTCTCAAGGTCCACCTTAAAAGTGGTACTTGGTAATGCTTCTTTGATAACACCTTCAACTACTATTAATTCTTTTTTTTGAGTCATATAACCAATACAAAAATAGAGGAGTTAAACTCAATCTATATTTCATTCCTAATGCTTGAGTAACTGAATAGATAAACCTCTATTACTTCATTTTTTATTTATTTGTCTAATGTCATTATCAATACTAACAGATATATATTTTTTGTCAAATTTTTTTAATATTTTATATCAATTAGAAAACTATAATAGTCCTTGGTAAGCATTACTCATTATATGAAGGAACCACGGAATAACAAATATCAGTCCAATTAACGGCAATATGAAGACAACTATTGAAACAATCGTTGTCATCAAAAACATCTTGCGAGTTTTCTCAACACTTTCATAAATCGCATTTATTTTTTTCTCTTGCATTTCTAGCTTTTGCAGTATTTCTTTTTCCATTGAATTTAAAATTTATTCTTTATTTATTCAATTTTTTGGCCCGTCTAATTTTTTTATTAGCTACCTCAACCTTTCCGCCTGCTTTTTCAATCATTTTTATTGCAGTTTTGGAAACAAGTACATCTTTTTTAATTGTAATTTTTTTCTTTAAATCTCCTTTGCTTAAAATTTTCACGCCATTCTTAGCCTTACTTTTCCGAAGAATACCGTTTTTTATAAAATCTGCAATACCAATAGTAGCACCATCTTCAAAAGTTTTTTCAATAACATCCAAATTAAAAACTGTTTTCTTAGCTTTAACGGCATTAAAACCCCTTTTTTTCTTTAATTTTTGAATAAGAGAAGTCTTCCCACCTTCAAATAATGGATTAACATTTCCACCAGATCGAGATTTCTGCCCTTTCATCCCTCTACCAGAATAAGTCCCCCTTTTACCACCTCGACCAACTCTTTTCCGGTCCTTTTTAGATTTTACTTTTAATTCGTGTATTTGCATATTATTTATTATTAGCGCCAGTTTCAATCTCCTTTAAAGCCTCTATTGTTGCTCTAGCTACATTTAATTTATTAGATGTCCCTAATGATTTTGAAACAACATCCTTAATGCCCGCTAAGTCAACCACCGCACGCACCGCTCCGCCAGCAACAATTCCTCGCCCTTTTCTAGCAGGCTTCAACATAATTCTAGCACTTCCAAATTTAATTCTAACATCATAAAGAATGGTTCCATTTTCAATAGTAATATTTATCATATTTTTCTTAGCATTGTTAACCGCTTTAGCAATAGCAATAGATACATCAGTTCCTTTTCCTACCCCAACACCAACACGCCCTTTCTTGTCACCAATAACCATCGTTGCCCGAAAACTAAAACGACGACCTCCCTTTACAACTCTAGTTACTCTCGCCAAATCAAGAAGTTTTTGTTCGAATTCTGGCTTTTCTCGTCTTTTACCATTAAATTTTTTAAATTTTTTCTTATTATTTTCCATTGCTTTTTAAAATATTCTATAAAAATTAAAACTTAATCCCGTTTTTCCTAACTTCTTCTGCTAAAGCTTTTATTTTTCCATGATATTTATATCCGCTTCTATCAAAAACTATTTTCTTAATATTAGCCTTAATACATTTTTCTGAAATAATTTTTCCTACTTTTTTAGCACCTTCAATAGTAGCCCCCTTAGAACTAGTTGATAATAGTGTCTTACCTTTTTCATCATCAATAATTTGAACATAAAGCCCCCTCAAGCTTCTAAATACCGAAAGTCGCGGACATTTTTCAGTTCCAGAAATTTTAGATCTTATTCTTTTTTTTCTATGCAATCTTTTTTTATTCCTCATGTATTTCTCTACGAATTACGAATTAGTTTAATCTTATAAAATTTCCAACTAAATCAAACTCGTGTTTATTTTAAATTCTATTATCTCTGGTAAAATTAATTTTTAAATTATTTCCTACTTTTCGTCTATTGAAAAATTTTACAATTTATTCTGACGCCACAGCTTTTTTCCCTTCTTTACGCCTAACAACTTCATCTGAATATTTAAATCCCTTTCCCTTATACGGCTCCACTGGCTTTAAAGCCCTAATCTCTGCCGCAAATTGTCCAACCGCTTGCTTGTCAATTCCAGAGACTATTAAATTATTTTTATCAATTTTAACTTCTAGCCCATCAGGAACATTAACTTTGACAGGATGCGAAAAGCCCAATGCCATATCCAATTTTTTCCCTTTTATTTCCATCCTAAATCCGACACCGTTAAGCTCCAAAGTCTTCTCAAAACCCTCAGACACACCTTTAATCATATTCGAGATTAACCGACTAGTTGTTCCCCACATTGCAGCCGCTCTTTTGGTATTTTGTTTCCGTGAAGTATAAACTAAATTATCTTTAATTTCAACTTTAATTTCATACACAATTATCATTTCCAAAGAACCCTTTAAACCTGTTACTGTCAACTTGTTATCTTTAATCTCAATTTTAACTCCTTCAGGAATTTCAATTGGTTTTTTACCTATTCTACTCATAGTGATACTGTTCTAATTAGTTATTTATATTATAAGAGTTACCAGACTTCACAAATCAACTCTCCGCCAATTTTATTCTTACGAGCATCCTCTCCACTCATTACACCTTTAGATGTAGACATTATAATCATTCCGCGCCCACCTTTTACTTTTTGAATTTTTTCACTGCTAATATAAATTCTTTGACCCTCCTTACTGACTCTTTTAAGTTGTTTTATTGCTGGAACACTTTTATTTAAATTATTTTTTTCATAATATTTTAAAGAAATTTTAATGAAATCATAGCTCTCTCCTTTTACTTTTTTTATTTCACCAACAAAACCACGCCTGTGTAAAGCATCCACAATGGCTTTCTTAAATTTTGAACTAGGAAAAATAACTTCACTGTGTCCAGCTCGTTGAGCATTCCTAATTCTTGTTAACATATCTGCAATTGGATCTAACATATATAGTTCTAGTCGTTCAAAACCGTTTTATTACTATGCTCTTTTTTAAGCAAATATTTTAACGATTTTAACGATTTTAACATTCAAATTACCAGCTACTTTTTTTAACTCCAGGTATTTCTCCCCTACTTGCTAATTCTCGAAAACAAATTCTACACATATCAAACTTGCGCATATATCCTCTTTTTCTACCACACTTCCAACAACGATTAACTTTTCTAGTAGAAAATTTTGGAGTTTTTTTAGCCTTAGCAATTACTGATTTTTTTGCCATATAATTATTAACTTTTTTAGTCCGCTCCACCTACTGGCAGATAGCGAATCATCAACTATCACAATTTATTATTTATTATTTTCTTCTATGGGAAATCCTAACAATCTAAATAATTTTTCTCCTTCTTTTTTATTATTAGTGGTCGTAACAACATTTACCTGCAAACCGAAAATATTCTTCGCCTCTTCTGCTGAAATTTCTGGAAAAACAATCTGTTCTTTAATTCCAATATTTAAATCGCCTTCCTTACTAACACTACTGCTCTTAATACCCTGAAAATCTCTAGTCCTAGGAAAAGCAATATTATTTAATCTGTCAATAAAATCCCACATTCTCTTTCCTCGTAAAGTTACCTTGACACCAATATTAGCTCCTTCCCTAACCTTAAAACCTGAGATAGATTTTCGAGATTTGGTCATCAATGGCTTTTGTCCAGTAATAGCGCTTATTGATTCCACAATATCCCTTACTTTTTCCTTCTCTTTTTCAAGCTTTCCGATACCAACATTTACTATTACCTTTTTAATTTTTGGTACTGCCAAAAAATTATCATAACCGAATCTTTTCTCCAACTCTGGAACTACTTCCTTAATATATTTAGTTTTAGCATTAACAATTTTCATATCATTCTATTTAAAAATTTCACTCCTCTATATAATTATAAAATTTTGATTTTATTTAATTTCTTTTCCACATTTTTTGCAAATACGCATCTTAGCCTCTCCATTTTTGGAGTAAGCCACCCTAGTCAATTTAGAACAATTGGGACAAATTAACATCACATTAGAAACATTTATTGGGGCAGGAATTTCTACTCGCTCTCCCTTTTCACCTTCCTTTTTCGGACGAGTGTGTTTTTTTATTATATTTAAACCATCAACAACGATTCTATTTTTATCTCTAATCGTTCGCAAAACTTTTCCAGTTTTTCCATTGTCTTTTCCCGAAATTATTTTTACATTGTCATCTTTTTTAATTCTCATAATAGTATGGTAATAATATGGTTATTGGACTAAACTTTACTCGTTAATGTGTTATTTATAATACTTCTACTGCCAAAGAGGCAATTTTACTAAACCCCTTTTCTTTAATTTCTCTTGCAATAGGACCGAATATTCTAGTTCCTTTTGGTTCTTTATTTTCAACAATAACTGCTGCATTCTCATCAAAACGAATATATGAACCATCTTTTCTTCTTAAACTTTTTTTCTGCCTAACTATTACTGCTCTAACTTTATCACCTTTTTTAACAGCACCTCTCGGCTCGGATGATTTTACGGATGCCACAATAATATCACCAACATAGGCATATCTTCTGCGTGTACCACCCAAAACCTTAAAGCACTGAATAACTTTTGCTCCAGAATTATCTGCTACTTTTAATCTTGATTCTGCTTGTATCATATTATTTTTCTACAACTTTAAATTTCTTATCTTTGCTTATTGGTTTAGTGTTGATAAATTCAACAATATCACCAATTTTATATTTATCACTATCTGTATGTACCTTATATTTCTTAGTGGATTTGTATTTCTTTAAATATTTGGGATGTGTTTTGAAACTTTCCACAGCAACAACTAGCGTTTTAGCCATTTTATTACTGACAACAACACCTTTTTTGGCCTTTTTAATATTTTCCTGTTTTTCATCCTTCATATCCTTGATAATATCTTTAAAATTTAATGTCATTAATAATAATTTTTAAATTAAGCTTTATTTTTTTCTTGAATAACCGTCAACATTCTGGCAATATCTTTTTTAATATTACGAAATTCACGATGATTCTTAGCTTGCTTTACTGCCACATCAAACATCAATGTTTGCGCCACACTTCGCTTTTCTGCAAGGTCTTTAATTAACTCATTAATATTTTTTTCTCTTATTTCTTTAATTTTCATACTATTCTCTTCAAATTACGATTTATACAAATCTGCAGACATTCTCTTGGAGATTGTAACTATGTCCTTTTTTTCTCTACAAATTTAGTTCTAACGCTCATTTTATATGATGCTAATAGCATCGCTTTTTTTGCCAATTCTCGTTCCACACCATCCATTTCAAACATAATTTTTCCAGGCCTTATTTTAGCAACATAATGATCAACGGCACCCTTTCCTTTACCCATAGGAACTTCATCGCCTTTTTTTGTCATTGGCTTGTCCGGGAATATTCTTATCCAAATTTTTCCACCCCTCTGAATATGCCTAGTCATAGCTCGCCTAGCAGATTCAATTTGCCTAGATGAAATAAGTCCGCCAGTCATTGCTTTAAGTCCATAACTTCCAAAGCTAACTTTACTTCCTCGAGTAGTCTTTCCTTGGATAGCTCCACCTCGATGAGTTTTTCTATGCTTAACTTTTTTTGGCATCAACATATCTAATATCTGCAAATCACGAATTATACCTTGAGTGAATCTACGAAATTATTTTATAGATTCGTATTATTCGTACTTCGCTAGTAATTAATCAAATTTTTCTCCTTTATATATCCAAACTTTTACTCCAATTGCACCGTAGGTAGTCCTAGCTGTCGCTCTGGAAAAATCAATATCTGCTCTTAATGTTTGTAGTGGAATAGTTCCCCTAGAAAGCCATTCTTTTCTAGACATTTCTGCTCCTCCCAATCTGCCAGATACTTCTATCTTAACACCTTTAACAATTCTATTTTTTTCAGCTTGATCCAGAGTTGTTTTCATTATTCGCCTAAAAGGAACTCTTTTTTCCAGTTGCTCAGCTACCTGCTGTGCCACAATTGAAGCATTCGATTCAAAATCTCTAACTTCTTTAATATCTACATTAATTTTTAGTCGCTCTCCTGAGAAAAAATTCTTTTTAATAAAATTACTAATATCTTCAATTCCTGAACCGCCTCTACCAATTAAAATTCCTGGGCGAGAAGTTAATATTATAATCTTAATATCATTATCAAACCGCTCTATTTCAACATCAGCGATGGATGCTTTTTTCCATTCTTTCATAACACCCTCTCGAATACCAATATCTTCTCTGAGGTTTTTGGCATAATCTTTCCCACCAAACCACCGCGACCGCCAAGTCGTAGTAATTCCCAATCTAAATCCTTTTGGATTAACTTTTTGTCCCATATTTTTTTAATCTTTATATAATTGTTATATCAGTTTTACCTTAATCTATCAGTCTTAATTATTCTCTAATCTTTATTTAAATGTCAACATTTTTTAATGTTTTCAGTATCATTCTACTTCTTTTTAATTCTCCTCTTAACTATAAATTTATTACTATATTTCTTTTTCTTTCTAGTTTTCTTACCAAGTGCAATTTTTCCCCACGGAGTTTTTGGATATTTCAAACCAACACCTTGCTTTCCTTCTCCGCCACCATGCGGATGATCAACCGGATTCATAACAGATCCTCTAACTGTTGGACGAAAACCCATCCATCTCTTCCTACCAGCCTTACCGATTTTTACTGCGCTATTTTCAAAATTACTTACTTGCCCTATAGTAGCATAACAATTACCATTAACCAACCTTATTTCTCCAGAAGAAAGTTTTAATTGAACATTCTTTTCATCAATACCCATCAAAGATACCCCTGTACCAGCACTCCTTGCCAACTGTCCACCTTTACCAATTTTTAATTCTACATTAGAAATGATAGTTCCGACTGGAATATTTTTCAATTGCATTCTATTCCCATCTTGGAAGGGAGCTTTCTTGTCGGCTACTATATCAACGCCTACTTTCATACCTTCTGACGCTAAAATATATCTCTTTTCTCCATCTGCGTAAACAACTAAAGCTATTAAAGCTGATCTAACGGGGTCTTTTTCTATAGCAACAATTTTCCCAGGAATCCCTAGTTTATCTTGTTTGAAATCAACTAAACGATACCTTCGTTTATGCCCGCCACCTCTATGTCTAACAGAAATTTTCCCCCCTGAACGACCTGATATTTTGGTAAGTTTAGTCAATAAAGACTTCTCCGGTTTTTTATTGGAAATCTCATCAGGCTTAACAATAGACATATTTCTACGTCCAGCAGTATTTCTTTTGTAAACTTTAATTGCCATATTTTCGTATCAAATTATCTTATAACTATACTTTTTTAAAAATTTTTAATCTTTCTTTTTCATTTCCTTAACAGTTTTCTTATTCCCAGCAGTTTTATCGTTACTTACTTTCATTTTTTTCTTAGCAGTTTCTTTATTAGCTGTTTTATCTTCATTGGGATTATTACTATTATTATCTTTCGATTCCTCCAAAGTCAAATAAATATGCGAACTCCTCTTTAAAATTTGGCTAGCCCTTCCATAAGCTCTTGGTCTCCATCTTTTAAGTGTAGCACCTTCTCCAACTAAAATTTCAGCTATCTTCAAAGATGTCTCGCTTAAGCTGAAATTATTTACAGCATTTGCTTTAGCACTTTCTAACAACTTCCTTAATGGTTCATTAGCTTTTTTGGTTGTATTTTCCAATCTAAAAATAGCTTCATTAACCATACATCCTCGAATCATATCAGCGGATACTCTGACTTTTCGTGGTGATATTCTTAAATTTTTTAATTTCACTTTAACTTTCATAATAATATAAAACTAAAATTTACGCTTCTTTTGCCGCTTTCGATGCATCAATTTCTTTTTGTTTGGCAGCCTGTTCTAACTCTTTCTGAATTTTACCACCATGTTTCAAAAATGTTCGAGTTAAAGAAAATTCTCCAAATTTATGTCCAACCATTTCTTCTACAACATAAACTTCAATAAACTTTCTACCATTATAAACCCCGAATGTAAATCCAACCATTTCCGGCGTAATAGTGCAAGATCTAGACCAGGTTTTAATCGGAGTCTTATCTCCTGGTTTTTTATCCTTCACCTTCTTTAACAGTCTTTCATCGATATATGGACCTTTTTTTAAACTTCTTGACATATTTTTAATTATTATTACTATTCAAAAACTTCGATTTTGTGGCCTTTCACTAATGTTACAATCGCCTTTCTTATAGCAGATTTTTTTCCAATTACTTTTCCGAACCTTCTTTTCTTTTGCGGAATATTTATGATATTAATTTTAGCAATTTTAACACTGTATAGTTTTTCCACAGCTACCTTAATCTGACTTTTTGTAGTTTTGGGTCTCAATTTGAAAACATATTTATTTGCAGACATCAATTCTTGTGTTTTTTCCGTTATCCATGGATGCAAAATAAAACGATAAGCCATTTCGGTATTCTCAGCAGGAATTACAGGAGCATCTTTTTTATTATTCTTCTTTACTGCTTTTTTTATAGGCTTAACATTCTTCTTATCTTTTTTTGAAGATTTCTTTTCGACTTCATTTTCTTTCTTTTTATTAAATAAACCCATAAATCAAAATCACTAATTATTTATACTTTTTTTCTAAATATTTTACAGCGTCTTTGCTCAAAATTAAACTCTTATGATTTAAAATATCATAAACATTCAGAATATCAATTGGTAAACATGTTAAATTTTTAATATTTCTAGCATACAAATACAACTTCTTTTCATCACTAGATAAAGCCAATAGGATACTACCTTTTAACTTCAAATTATTCAATCCCTTAGCTATCTCTTTTGTTTTCTTTTCTATAATAGAAAATTCATCGATAACAATAAGTTTTTTACTCCTTATTTTTTCGCTCAAGGCAATTTTAATTGCTTTCTGCTTAGACTTTCGATTAATTTTCTTTTTAAAATTTCTATCTTTAGTCGGTCCAAAAATTATACCACCCTTTCTCCAAATAGGGTTTTTCACAGAGCCAGTTCTTGCTCGCCCAGTTCCTTTTTGTTTCCATGGTTTTCTTCCAGAACCAATCACCTCACTTTTATCCTTCGTATGTGCTATTGCTACTCTTTTATTAGCACCAATAGATACATAAACTTGATGTAATAAATCATTATTTGAGGAAACATTAAAAATATTTTCAGATAACTCAATATCCTTCACTTTTGATCCTTTTAAATTATATGCTGAAATTTTCATCTTATTGTTATTTCAAAAAATTATTTGGCAAATATTTCAATCATTCTTCCTGACACTCCTGGTATTGATCCTTTTAAGCCGATTAAATTATTGTCTTTATCGATATAAACAATCTTTAAATTTTTTACTGTACTTCTTGTACCACCCATTCGTCCAGCCATTTTCTTTCCTTTAATAACATGCTGGGGATAAGCACTTCCAATTGAACCAGGAGCTCGATGATCATGCCGATGTCCATGACTCGCTGGAGAACCATGAAAACCATGTCTTTTCATAACTCCCTGAAATCCTTTTGCCTTATTAATTCCCGCAACATCTACAGTATCATTTAATTTAAAAATGTCCAATTCTATTTCTTGTCCTTTCTTAAAGCTATCCTTTTCCTCTCTAGAAATTACAAATTCTCTTCTAAGAGATTTTTTCTTCGTCTTACTAACCTCAACTTGAACAGCTCTATAACCATCTTTTTTTTCAGTTCGGATTAGTGCAATTTTATTTGGCAAACATTCAATGAGTGTGATATTCAAAGCACCATTCTCTTTATTATAAATGGTTGTCATCCCTATTTTTTTTCCTAATATAAATCGCATATCCTTATAAAAAAATCAAATAAATTCTTGTTAGTAATAAATATTTTTCAATTCCAATAAAAAAGCTGGTCTTTTGCGAGCCAGCGAAAACTAAAAAATAGTTTTTCTGTAAATTTCTCGCTAGTTGAGTATCTGCAAATATTCAAGCAGACTTTAACTAGTTGTATGTTATAATTTAACTACATTTTTACTTCAATATCAACCCCTGCTGGTAGATCAAGACTAGTCAAATCATCTATTGTTTTTGGTTTCGGATTTAAAATATCAATCAACCTTTTGTGAACCCTTATTTCGTATTGGTCACGAGCGGTTTTGTGAACAAAAGTTGATTTATTCACAGTTGTTTTGTGAATTTCTGTCGGCAACGGTACGGGACCGGAAACTTCAGAATTAGAACGCATAGCTGTATCAATAATTTTTTTAGCAGATTGATCAACAATCTTATTATCATACGCTTTAATCTTAATTCTGATTCTTGATTGTCCTTCTTCTTTATTCATTATACTAAGTTAACCACACAAAAATTAATTCTATCCTCATTATTAAGAGAACATTTGTCCCGTTAGTTTAAAGCAACGGGACTATCTTCCCTCAAATTATTTTATGATTTTAGTCACAATTCCGGCACCAACAGTTCTTCCACCTTCACGAATAGCAAATCTCATTCCGTCTTCCATAGCCACAGTAGATGAAAGTTTAATCTTTAAATTAACTGTATCTCCAGGCATCACCATTTCAGTTCCTTCTGGTAATTCAACTTCTCCAGTTACATCAGTAGTTCGAATATAAAATTGCGGTTTATATCCTTTAAAAAATGGGGTATGTCTTCCACCTTCTTCTTTTGTTAGAATATAAACTTCACCCTCAAACTCAGTATGCGGAGTTATTGACCCAGGAGCAGCAATCACTTGCCCTCTCTCAATATCTTCTTTTTTAGTTCCACGAAGAAGAATTCCAGCATTATCTCCAGCCATACCTTTATCAAGTTGCTTATTAAACATTTCAATTCCAGTAACTGTAGTTTTCTGAGTATCTCTAAGACCAACAATTTCAACTTCATCATTAACATTAACAACGCCTCGCTCAATTCTTCCAGTTGCTACGGTTCCTCGACCTTCAATTGAAAATATGTCTTCAATCGGTATCAATAATGGCTTGTCAGTATCTCTCTTCGGTTCTGGAATTTTTTCATCCAAAGCAGTCAATAAATCAAAAATTGGCTTAGCAGATTCATCATCAGCACTTTTAGCTTCAAGAGCTTTAATAGCTGAACCTCTAATTATAGACGCATTTTCTCCATCAAATTCATACTTTGTTAAAAGCTCTCTAACTTCTTCTTCAACTAAATCAACAAGCTCAGGGTCATCAACCATATCAATCTTATTGATAAACACAACTATATTTGGAACACCAACTTGCTTTGCTAGAAGAATATGTTCTCTCGTTTGTGGCATTGGTCCATCAGTAGCACTTACCACTAGAATAGCTCCGTCCATTTGAGCTGCTCCAGTAATCATATTTTTAATGTAGTCAGCATGACCGGGACAATCTACATGAGCATAATGCCTTTTATCTGATTCATATTCACAATGAGCAGTTGCAATGGTAATCCCTCGCTCTTTTTCTTCTGGAGCGTTATCAATATCTTCTACTTTTTTTTCTTGAGCCCAACCTTTCAAACTCAAAACATGCAACATTGCTGCTGTTAAAGTAGTTTTACCATGATCAACATGACCAATTGTTCCCACATTAACATGTGGTTTAGTTCTTTCAAATTTCTCTGCCATAAACTTTTGTGCTACGAAAGAAAACCCACTTTCGTAAATCTTTTATATTTTTAATTATTAAATTTCTTCTTATTTTATTTAAATTTTATTTTTAAAACTATATTAATCAAAATCCTTAATATAATTTTACAAATAAAACAAACAATCAATTATCAGTAAACTATTTCAAATTCATAATATCACAGTATAAAAAATAATGCAACACAAAAACAGAATTAATTAGTTTTTACCTGAATAATATTTTCCATTTGACATCACCTACAAAAACTATAATAGCACTCTCTCAAAATATGTCAACCCCACGCATCAAATCATCTAAAATGACACGCCCCATGTGCACGATGACCACATCGTAGACAACCCCGCTGAACTCTCTACAAAGTCCAATGGAGATCTATTTTTTAACTTAGTTAAACTTTTCAGCAATTTCTAATCGTATTTTATTTCCATTTTATAGCATCTAAATGAGGCTATGCAACATCAATCGTCTTACTAGCATTTCATTAAATTATATTGCCCAATTTTTATTATTAAAATTTTTATTTTTTATAGCATAATAAATCGAGTCAATTATTCATCTTTTTCTTCTCCCATTAGTTCTTGAGCAATATTATTTGGAACTTCAGCATATTTTTCAAATTCCATTGCATAATTCGCTCGTCCCTGAGTCATACTTCTGAGCTGAGTGGCATACCCGAACATAGACGCCAATGGAACTTCTGCCTCAATTTCTTTAACTATCGTATTGCCGGTGCCTTTATCAACAATTTCTTTAATTATTCCTCGTTTGGAATTTATATCACCAACCACATCTCCCATATATTGCTCTGGAACGGAAACAGCAACTTTCATAATCGGCTCTAATAAAACAGGCTTTGCCATTCTAGCGGCAGCTTTAAACGCCATTGAACCGGCAACTTTAAATGCAGACTCTGATGAATCAACATCGTGATAACTTCCATCATAAAGAGTTGCTTTAATGTCCACCATTGGAAATCCCGCCAACACTCCGTTACCCATCGCTTCTTTGATACCTTTTTCAACATGAGGGATAAATTCCTGAGGAATAGCTCCACCTTTAATTTCATTAGCAAATTCAAAAGTTTTTTCTTCTCGTTCCTTTTTTTCCTCATCACTTTCTTCTATATCAGAATTTTCTAAATCCTTAGCCAATGGTTCCAATTTTACCCAACAATGTCCGTATTGTCCTCGTCCACCAGATTGTTTAATATATTTTCCTTCCGCTTCCGCCATTATCTTAATAGTTTCTCGATAAGCAACTTGCGGTTTACCAATATTAGCCTCAACTTTAAATTCTCTTTTCATCCGATCGACTAAAACATCTAAATGCAATTCGCCCATTCCAGAAATAATAGTTTGCCCAGTTTCTTCATCACTTCGTACCCTAAACGTAGGATCCTCTTCCGATAATTTTTTCAAAGCAATTCCCATTTTTTCTTGATCAGCTTTAGTTTTTGGTTCAATAGCAATATCAATCACCGGCTCTGGGAAAGTCATTTTTTCCAAAATAACCTGATGATCTGCATCACACAAAGTATCTCCTGTAGTTGTATTTTTCAACCCCACCAAAGCTCCGATTTCTCCCGCACCGAGTTCCTCAATTTCTTCACGATGATTAGAGTGCATTCTTAAAATTCTACCAATTCTTTCTTTTTCTCCTTTTGTGACATTGTAAATATAAGAACCGGCCTTGAGTTTTCCAGAATAAATTCTGAAAAATGTTAGCTGTCCAACAAATGGGTCCGTAGCAACTTTAAATGCCAAAGCCGCAAATGGCTCATTATCGGAAAATTTAATCTCAACTTCCTCTCCTGTTTTTGCATCTTCTGCCTTCAAAGTCGGTAAATCTGTTGGTGCCGGAAGATAGTCAACAACAGCATCCAAAACTAATTGCACACCTTTATTGCGCAAAGCCGTTCCCGTCAAAACTGGAATTACTTTTACATCAATGACAGCCTTTCTGAGAGCAGTTTTTAATTCTTCCTCTGAAATTTCTTCTCCACCCAAAAATTTATCAATTAAAGCATCATCCGTCTCAGCGATTTTTTCCACCATAATATCTCGTTGCTTTTTAGCCTCGTCCAATAATTCTGCTGGAATTTCTTTCTCTACAACTTTCTCTCCCATCTTTCCCTCAAATTCAAAAGCTTTCATTTTGATCAAATCTACCACTCCGGAAAAATTATCTCTCTCACCTATTGGCATTTGAATAGCTACCGCTTTTGTACTAAGTCTGTCATGAATTGTTTTCAAAGCATTATCAAAATCCGCACCTTCTTTGTCAATTTTATTTATAAAACACATTCTTGGCACATTATATTTATCAGCTTGTCGCCAAACTGTTTCAGATTGAGGTTCTACTCCTTCCTTTCCATCGAAGATAACAACCGCTCCATCCAAAACTCGCAAAGCTCGTTCCACTTCTACGGTAAAATCAACATGTCCAGGTGTATCAATAATATTTATTTGATAATCTTTCCAAAAACAAGTCGTGGCTGCACTAGTAATTGTAATACCTCTTTCTCTCTCTTGTTCCATCCAATCCATCACAGCTTCACCTTCGTGAACTTCACCGATTTTATGAGTGATTCCAGTATAATACAAAATACGCTCAGTGGTTGTAGTTTTTCCACCATCGATATGTGCAATTATTCCAATATTTCTTAAATTTTTTATATCCGTTGCCATTTTCTTATTCTTTAAAATCTTAATTTATTATTTTCTTTTTTTAAATTTTACTTCAACAAATGCTACTTTACAAAATTTCAAACTATTTTATTTAGGTTGAACCCAACATCATAATTATAGTCATCAATAAAGCTACTCCGAATATTGCAAACAAAATAGCACCTACAATAGTTATCCCACCCCAAATTACTGTTTCTATCATAGGCACTCCATCTTTTTTTGACTTAAAAACTCTTACAATAACTGCACTAAATAACATCAAAATGCTAACAACAAAAATAATACTCCCTACACCGCCATCTTTTAGTTTTGCACTCATATCTACAAATAATCCGTATACTGGAAGCGCCATAAATAAAAATAATATAATCAATAAAATATTTTTCGTGATACTCTTGGGTTGATTCATATCTTCTTATTTTTTCTTCTTATTTTTTATCAAATTAAACTCTACAATTCAACGCAAATTAATGACCACAACCATTTACGCAAAATGAGCAAATGCCCGATTGGATTCAGCCATTTTATGAACATCATCTTTTTTCTTCATAGCTGTTCCAGTCTTTTCTGAAGCCTCAAGAAGTTCATCTGCTAATTTTTCCGGCATACTCTTGCCTTTCTTTTTTTGGCAAGCTTCTTTAATCCATTTCATTGCCATTGTTTGTCGTTTGGTTCCTGAAACTTGAATCGGAACTTGATAATTTGTTCCACCAATTCTTCTTGATTTTACAATCAATAGCGGTGAAACATTTTTTATAGCTTGTTCAAAAATATTTAGTCCACCTTTTTGTGTCTTTTTATGAATAACATCAAAAGCATCATAAACAACTTTTTCGGCAATACTTCTTTTTCCATCGTTCATAATAGAACCAATAAAACGACCTAACAGCATATTGTCATACTTTGAGTCAGCTTTCCAGTGACTAGGATATGTTCTTTTTCTTCTTGGCATATTTTATAAATAATTTTCAATTTAAAATTTTACCTACCTATCGGCAGACAGGAATTTTAAATGAATTTTTAAATGACTTAATTTTAAATTATAACAAAATCGCTTCAGCCATAAAACGACTTTTTTATTTATTCTTTTTTTGGTTTTTTTGCTCCATATTTGGAACGACCTCGATTTCTTCCTTCAACTCCAGCTGTATCAAGTACACCTCTGACAACATGATAACGAACACCAGGCAAATCTTTTACTCTTCCTCCACGAATCATAACGATTGAATGCTCTTGTAAATTATGTCCAATTCCCGGTATATAAGCCGTCACTTCCATTCCGTTAGTCAAACGAACACGAGCAATTTTTCGCAAAGCCGAATTCGGTTTTTTAGGCGTAGTCGTTTTCACACTAAGGCAAACCCCTCGCTTAAACGGTCCTTGTGATTTAACAGGCTTATTTTTTAAAGAATTAAACACAAAAGACATCGCTGGGGATTTGGTTTTTTTCTTGCTGGTTTTTCTAGGTTTTCTTTTTAACTGATTTATTGTTGGCATTTTTTATAATTAAATATGACATACGGCAAACGCCCCACATAATATTTCTATCACAATATTAAAAAATCACTAATCGCTTAGCACAAACTTATAATATATTAAACCTAAATTTTTGTCAAACAAAATTTAATCCTGTGTCAATTACATTTCTAAAAATGTGTATCTTTAAAGATATCTTTAAAGATACACAAAAAATACAAACTTCAAAACGACTTCATTTACAAATAATCTAGGA
>LSNR01000022.1 GCA_003056165.1 Parcubacteria group bacterium M6-OD1-3
AGTATTCTGAAACGGTAATGTCAAATTTTTTATTGAATTTTTATTTTAATTTCTTCCATTTCATAACTCAAACCAACCGACAGCGTCAAAGCAATCTGCATTTGGCGGATACCAGCCGTAGTTGCCGTTATTACTTTTTATTTCATCATTACCGCGCATTTATTTAAATTATATCCCATTGTCGCTTTTTCGTAAAATGTATGTGTCAGTTCAACACATTATCCGTAATGTATGTAAACTTATTTGCAATCACCCCTTCACCCTCCAATCTTTGCCTTAAGAAAGATTAGAGGTATCAATACCCTATCAATACCCTATCAATACCCTTATTTACATTTATTCTTAAATTTGATTTGGCATCAATATATCAAGAAATCAAATTGAATAATAATAATAATAATAATAATAATAAATTTAACAAAAAATTTAACAACAAAAAAACACCCCTTACCACGCCACTGCGCAATGAGGGGGAAATTGCAGGCATTCCTGATTCAAGTTGCTATTTCCAAATACTCAGCAACTTGCATCCGAATTGAATATGCCCATTTATAAATCTTTCGGGAGCGTCATCTTCATACATTATGTTGACGGCTTCCCCGGTTATCTCCGCCAACAAAGCTCTGTCAAACAGATCTTTGTCGGAGAAGTCTATGTAAAATCTATTGCCACACCACGGATGCTCGCCGCCGTTGTAAATTCCTTTACTTGAGCGAGCGAGATTGGCTTCACTTTCGGCCGTACTTTGGGAGTATACCGTAAGTTTCGTGCCATATACTTCGTATGTTGTGGCTTTAGATGTTGAATTCAAAACAAACACCGTAAAGATAACAACTATTGCCATTATCCATTTCACAACCTTCACTTTGATTTTCATTTCTGTTTCCTCCTTTTTTTGTGTTGATTTATTATGAATTAAATTGAATTGTTGCAAATTGATTTATCGCAAGTGATGTTTTTATCTATCATCACTTTTACCTCCTTGACCTTGTAATCTTAAACCACAGAGCCGCACATTCTTCTATGGTAAAGCCGGCTTTACCGCAAGGAGAATTTGCGTAGTCCGAATTTTGATAATTGGTTACAATCTCAAACTCTTCAATTCTTGAAACTGTTCCTCCGTTTGGAGTTCCGATTAGTTCTTCATTGGCATCGGCAATGGTTTTAAATCTGACCGTTCCGCTTGCCGGAAGAGTTATTTGGCAGGTTTCGGTATGGGTTTGGTTTTCTTGGAGATTGGAGAATTTTGTTGATTCATGACATTTTCTTTCCCAACTTCCTCCATTGATACTTATGTAGAAATCAATTTCTACTGTTTCGTGGTCTTGAGCTGATTCTGTTTTGCAGTTTTCAGCATCTTGATTTCTCATTTCCAGTTGAGCTTTCCACTCAACTGTTCCATTTGCTGGCATTTCCGTGTCTCCATTTTGAATATGGAGTTCTGTTCCGTTGACAAAAGGGTCTGCGTCAAGGGAAAGTTCACAGTCTGACGGGTCGGGGGTTGGGTCGGGGGTTGGTTCTGAACTTCCACCGCCTGAGTCGCTACCACCCGGAGTATAAGTTGGGTCATTTAAATACCGAACGATATCTACAGTAGAATTTGCATCAATGTTATTACAATAATCTATAAGTGCATTATCACCAAATCCCCACTCAGACGAAACTACTCCTGATGCATTACGAACATAATGTTTATGTCCAATACCATTTTGACAAGATGCATTATTTTGTCCTTCTGGTGAAAACCAGCAGAATACGCCTCCACCGAAATTTTCAGATAATTCAACGCATGTTCCGTCAGAATAGCCTTCTGACTTTACAAAGTCGATAGGATTGGCATACTCATCTTCTAAGTCAGATCTATTTTTGTCAACTAATCCAGAACACCATCTATTGCCATCTTCAGCATAGGGATGATCATCTTCGCGAATTTCAAAGTGAAGATGAACAGCCATACAATCATATGGAGAACCGTTATCCCTATAACAAGTTTCCCCACTTTTTCCACCACTACGATCTCCCATTTGACCAATCAACTGACCAACCGTAACTGAAGCACCATCAATAATATTATTTTCTACACTATCAAGGTGTCCATACAGAGAATAAAAAACTTTATCCTTAAATGTATGCTTAATAATAACCGTTCCCCAGTTAGATTGATAATCTGAAACAATTTCACCATTTGCAACAGCTCGAATAGACTCTCCACGATCTAAATCACCAGTTCCAGTGTTTATATCCGTGCCTGGATGATAAACATCTGAACTACAACCGTATTCATTACCTGTGTCTTCAAGATATTCATATCCAAGCGAATAATCTCCCTCAACAGGAAAAATCCAACTTGTTGCATCAGCCGCAAATACACTTGATGTACAGCAACACAACATAAAACATACGAACACTTTCATTTTACTACCTCCTAAATTAAAATTGTCAACGAACTAAAAAATAGATTCTAAAGTAGAATCACCCATTGATATTTCTATACAATTATAGAACTATCAATCAGGGAATACTAATTTATAAATTTAAAACTTTTTATAAACATGCTTTGGTATGCCGAAAACATTAGTGGCTCACCATAACCGTTGGTTCCATTCCAAAACATAAATATATTGTCATTTTTTTCTATAAAAACATTTGCACTATGATAATAATCATCTCTATCTTTCACTCGTACAATAACTTTTTTTCCTTGCACATCTCCAATGGCATAATTACTTACTTCATATACTAAATCATCATCTTTAAATTGTGGAAATTTTAATTTGTAATATGCATCATTCTTTTTTGGAAAGACAGCTACGCCAAAGATTACTGATTGATTCGACACACCTGAACCGAAGGCTACAGAAAAGCTATTATCAATACTTATTCCTTTGAAAATAATTTTTGTTGGAACATCGATATATTCATTATCTTGACTAAGACTATCAGAAAATTTTTGAACAAACACTGGAGATTTACTTGGATACTTCACGCAAAAGCCATACTCTTGATTGCAATATTCTTTCCAATTTGAAGTATCAATATCTTCAACTTTTAATTCTTCCACTTTTTCTTGATTGTTTTGATTGTCTTTTTCTTGATTTTCAATATCTTGTTTGTTTTCATTCTCATCATTTTTAACAACTTCAACCTTCTCTTGCTCATTATTTATTACTTTCTGATTATTATCTTGAATGTACCATTGAACATGCCAAAAACCACCAGCTATAATAGCTAGTCCGATGATTACTCCAATTGTAATTATAATTTTTTTGTTCATTGGTTTATTGAAGTTTTTTTCTTTTTTAACAAAACTATTCACTTACTACGAGATTTATTATAGCAAGCGAAATTGTGTTGTCAAATTTTTTATTCAATTTTCAAAGTACCATTTTTTACCTCCTTCTCCTATTTGATTGTCAATGTGCAAGATTATTTGTCATTGCAAATAATCACGGGTTTAAGAAACAATTTTTTGTTTTTTAAACCCATGATTACTTAAAACGAAGCTACTTTTGAATAAAATCAACATAGGTATACATCAGATACCCGTCAAACAAAGCCTTAATTTGTGAATTAAACTCATTATAATTACCATTTTTCTTGTTCCATTCAACAGCTATGTCAGGAACATAGCAAAAAGCTAATCGTTTATTTTTTAACAATATATATTTACAAATATCTTTTAATTTTACCGTATTATTTTCTAAATATACACCATCGGTGGCTAGTTTATATTTTAAAATTTTCCCAAAAACATCTAAATTATTAGTGCCATTGTAATATTGCTTAGCAAAATCAACTACATACAACTCTTTTCCATGAACTTTACTTGCTTCTACATAATAATCTCTATAACCAATCAAATCAACCATTTGTTTTTTTACCAAAAACTTAATCCCCAATTCAGGAATTTCATACCAAACCAAATCCTTTTCTTGTTTTAATTTTTCTATTTCTTTCGGAGAAAGTTGTGGGGTTGTTTTAATGTTTTCAATTTCTGTCTTGTCTTTTTCTTGATTTTCAATATCTTGTTTGCTTTCATTCTCATCATTCTCAACAACCTCAATCTTTTGCTTTTGTTGATTATTTTCCATTCCTTGATTTTTTGTTTTTTGGAAAATTAAAAAACCACCGACTATTACCGTCAGTCCGAGAATTGTTGAAATTGTGATAATGATTTTTTTGTTCATTGGTTTTCTTAATTTTAATTTAACACTCCATTTCAACTTACTGATTTAATTTAGTATTCTGAAACGGTAATGTCAAACTTTTTGTTGAATTTTTATCTTAATTTCTTCCATTTCACAACTCAAACCAACCGATAGCGTCAAAGCAATCTGCATTTGGCGGGTACCAGCCGTAGTTGCCGATAATATTTTTCTTTTTATTACACCACCTCCATAGTAGAATTAAATATTTCGAGAACTATTTCCCTATTTGAATTGTTAAAGTGCTATATGATTATAAATATTGTGAAAACTTGTTCCACGCTCTATTTTTAAAAATTCCATATAATATAAAAATAAAACGTGAAACAAATTATTTTTACTCTTTTGGAATAAATTTAAAACTTCTCAATATACCTTTAATATTTTTGGCGTCTACAATATTTCCCGTTTCACAGGATATACTTATTTCATGTTCACCATCTTTTTTCATTAATTCCCTATAATTAGCCAAAAAGATATTACTCTCTTCACATTTATTATCAATTAAATATTTATAATTATTTTCAAGATTATCACCTTGATGATCACATAGCGACAACCATTCAATTTGCCCCTCGCTATCATATTCAACCACTTTCACAGGGTCACAATCTAAAAACGACTCTTTGTCGACAAATGTCGTGATATATTGAAGTTCAACATTTTGACCTGGATTAGATTTAATCATTTTAGAAACTCGTACATTGCAGATATTCTTATCTTCATTAAATACTTGCAAGTGATAAGAATCTGGATAACTAAATTCTATGCCACAAATTTCGCTTCGATAAGTCTTCCAATTTGAAGTATCAATATCTTCAATTTTTAATTCCTCCACTTTTTCTTGATTGTTTTGATTGTCTTTTTTTTGATTTTTAATATCCTGCTTGCTTTCATTCTCATTATTCTTGACAATCTCAATCTTTTGCTTTTGTTGCTTATTTATCATTCCTTGATTTCTTGTTTTTTGGAGAATTAAAAAACCACCGACTATAATCGTCAGTCCGAGAATTGTTGAAATTGTGATGATGGTTTTTTTGTTCATTGGTTGATTGAGGTTTTTAGAGTTTTAGAGTTTTAGAGTTTTTGATTTAAAAAACTTCTTGTTTATTTTGTTTATTATTCTTTAACTTAACTTTTACTACTTTTAGAATATTATCATTGAAAATATAAAAAGTAAAATGTTTTTTTTGATATTGAATTTTTAATTATTTCTATTTATTATTTAAGCTAACTCTTTAAAATAATATTGTCTAGGACTATTGTCTAGGACGGTCCTAGTGAATTAGTCTAGGACGGTCCTAGTAAATTATTGGGAAGTGTTTATTTAAATATCCATTTAAATGGATATTTAAATGGATATTTCTTTTTTTGAGTTTTTAAATTTTAGAAATTGTTTACGACAGCTATTTTCCATTCCTGCGACCTCTTTTCATATAATCTTTAATTGCTTCGGCTAATTCTTCACCACCGAAATCGGGAAATAATTTTTCAGAAAAATAAAGTTGACTATTGGCAGTATCCCACATCATAAAACCGGCTGACAAGTGTGGCTCTCCCCCTGTTCTAATCATAAAATCAACTGCTGGCAAGTCTTTTGTCATTAAACTGCTCTTAATTATCTTCTTGGTTACATTTTTTGATTTTTCAATTTTTTCAACAATTTTTTTTATTGTTTCAACCATTTCATCATCCCCGTTATATGCCAAGAAAAAATTAAGTGTAGTTTTTTTATAGTGTTTCGTTTTTTCAATTCCATCATTAAGTATTTTTTTTAATCCTCCAGGAAATTGTTCTCGCCAACGACCGATTATATTTATCTTTGTTTCGTTTTTATGAATGTCCTCATTATTTATTAATTTTTTGAAATACTTTTCATAAATACGCAAAAGTGCCTGTTTTTCTCTCAAGGGTCTTTTTGTTAAATTATCCAATGAAGAACCCCAGAAGGATATGTTTTTGATACCCATTTCTAAAGCTTTTTTGGCCAACTCTTCAATTCTTTCCGCTCCAGCGGTATGACCATCCCAAGGTTTTAATTTTTTATCCTTGGCCCAACGACGATTTCCGTCGGGAATTATCACAATATGATTTGGTATTTTATTATTTTCAGTCATAAAATTAAATTAACAGAGCTCTTGTCTTTTTCAAATATTATTTAATAGCTTCTTATTCTAATATTCCATCCAAATTTACATCATATAAGATTTGTTCTTGGACCAATCTATAATTAATAATTTCTTCTTTTTTAAACCAATGCTTAATCTCCATTTCTGCTTCTTCCGGAGAACCTGAGGCATGAATTAAATTTCTAACTGCCCTACCATCATTGTCACTCAATTGATAAGAGTCCAAAACATAATCACCTCTAATTGTTCCCACATCGCTAGTCAATGGCTCCGTTCCTCCTGTCACCTTTCTAACGATTTGAACAGCATGAGCACCTTCAAAAATCATTGCAATAACTGGACCGCTTGCCATATATTTCTTAAGCCCTTTTAAAATTGTCGCCGTTATCTCCAAAGGATCTTCGCTAGGTGGTTGTAGTCCTTTATCCTTATATTCTTTAATGGTTTTTTCTCCTGTTACTCTCCTCCATTCCGAATCAAGTGTGTAGTGTTGTTCAATATGCTCTTTTGTTGGTACTAACATTTTCATTGCTATCATCTTCAATCCCATTCTTTCATACCTTTTAATAATCTCCCCCACTAAACTTCTTTGAATTCCATCTGGTTTTATCATCACAAATGTTCGTTCTTTTTTAAATTGTCTTTTTTCTTCTATCATATTTTTTACAGTTATTTTTAATTTAATTCTTGTTTAAATTATCACAAACCAAACCAAATTGCAAATTTATGAAATTTGGTTTCAAAATCAATATTATAACTGATTATAATTCTTAGCCAATGATTGCACATTCTTCGCGTAATGAGTTAAACCATAACAACTCCAACCTAAATATTTCATTGAAGCATATTCCTCCCATTTGATATAAACCTTTTTACCACTACATGGACTTTTTATTCTTACCTTTCCACCCTTAGTCGCTCCATCGTTTTTAAGCTTAAGTGCCATTGCCATCACACCGTCAACCAAATTCCATGGATCTGCAGGCTTATGTCCAGTATGAGCAGAAATACTTGATGCATAACCTTTCCAAGTGTCCGACATAAACTGCGCTGCTCCCATCGCCCCGCCAGTTCCTTTATAACTTCTCGGCGGACAAGACACTTTCTTCTTTTTATAATTATAACCCAAACTCTTACAAATATCCTTAAATATGGTTTTACGATAAGAACTCATCCTACTTTCTTTATAGTTACACCCACCCACTGACGCACCCAATCTTGATTCTATAGATAGCATTCCAAATAAAAATCCTTTTCGCACACCAGTTGATTTGTTAGCAAACTTTATGGCGTCTTTTACGTCACCGGTATTATAGCTTTTTCCTAAAATTTTATTTAAATCATTTTTCAAAGCAGATAGTTTAGATCTTATTTTTTGAATACTCGCAGCTTTTTCATTCACTTCAACCTGCAGACCAACCTTTTGATTATCCAAGGCTTTTTTTTGTCCAACTTTTAAAGCCAATAATTTATTTTTTTCATCTTTAACTCCAGATAATTCATTTTTTTCCTTATCAATAGTTTCTTGATTTTGTTTAATTTCATCAATAGCTTGCATAATCTTTTCTTTCATTCGCAAAAAATTATCGACATTAGTAGCTGTGTCAATAAAGTTGTCCTTTTCAAAAATTATATACAAAAATGGCTGTTGCGAATTAGCATAAACTTCCTGCATCATTTTTTTTAAAATTTCAGTTTTTTGTTTTTTATTTTCTTCCAGTAATTTTATTTCTTCTTCTTTTCTTGCAATAGTTTCTTCTGTTTTTTCTATTTCTGATTGAGTATTAGAAATTGCTCTTTTAGTAGAATAAACTGCTCGTTGTATTGCAGTTAAGTTTTGTTCCAAATTTTCTTTTTGCTTTATTTTTTTCTCTAATTTTTTATTCAAGTTTTTAATATCTTTTTTTGCTTCCTTTTCTTTTTTTGCTAGTTTTTCTTCCTCCGCTTTTTTTGCATCAGCAGCCGCCTGCTCTTCTGCGGTAAGAGTTGTAGTATCATCCGCCCGAACTTCATCTAAAAAATATCTATTTCCCAAAAAAACAACCAACGACAAGACAATTACGCCTAAAATCGTATTTATTAATTTATCGATATCTTTTATTTCTTTATATTGCAAGTTTTTGATTATTTTTTGTTTATTCATATCTTTATCATACCATAATCAAAAAAAACTTCAATTCTAAAATCAATTCTTGAAATGCAAACTTTATATTTCTTAAAATTATCAAAGCCAACATAAACATTGGTAACGTACCATGGTACGTTACCTGGTACGTTACCAATACTAATCTTTATAATATCTCATCAACAAAGAGTTAGAAACGACGCTAACTGAAGAAAAAGACATTGCAATTGCCGCTAGCATTGGATTTAGAAGAAACCCTAAGATTGGATACAGGACTCCCGCCGCAATTGGAATACCAGTAATATTATAAAAAAATGCCCAAAAAAGATTTTGTTTAATTTTTTTTAAAGTATATTCAGAAATTTTTATTGCTTGGACAACATCATTTAAATCATTTTTAACTAGAATTATTTCTCCAGCTTCAATAGCAATATCTGTTCCCGCACCCAAAGAAATACCTAAATCAGACTGCGCCAAAGCAGGAGCATCATTGATACCATCACCAACCATTGCTACTTTTTTTCCTGCTTCTTGCAATTCTTTTATTTTCATCGCTTTATCTTTTGGAAAAACACCTGCCATAATCTTATTAATTCCTAATTTCCCAGCGATAGTTTTCGCAACCTTTTCGTTATCTCCAGTAATCATCATCACTTCTTTGCCTGTTTTTTTCAATTCTGTAATTGCTTTTTTTGAACTTGGCTTAATGTCATCCATAATTCCAAAAATTCCAACTACTTTTTTATTGTTAGCGAATAATAAAGGTGTTTGTCCTGCTTCTGAGAATTTTTCAGCCATTTCCTCAGCTTCAACGGAAATTTCAACATTATAATCCTTCATTAAACTAACATTCCCCAATAAAATATTTTTATTGTTTTCATTTTTTGCAAATAAGCCTTTCCCTTCCAATTCTTTAAGTCCCTTCAGTGCTTTCTTTTTTGATTTTCTTTTTTTTCCAAATCTATTTACTGCCTCTGAAATTGGATGCTTAGAGTTATTTGCTAACGAATATGCTAATTTTATAAATTCTTCTTCAGAAAAATCAAAAGTTTTTACTGCTACAACTTTTGGTTTCCCATTAGTTAGTGTTCCTGTTTTATCAAAAATAACGGTATCAATTTTATGAGCCATTTCCAAAGCTGAAGCAGTTTTAATTAAAATTCCTCTTTTTGCAGCTAATCCAGTACCCATCATTACTGCCGTTGGAGTTGCCAGTCCCAAAGAGCATGGACAAGCAATAATTAAAATGGAGACAAAAGCTGTTAAAGCAAAAGCAAATCCCCCGCCCAATAAAATCCAAGTTAAGAAAGTTGTTATTGCAATTGCTAATACTGCTGGTACAAAATAGAAAGAAACTTTATCCGCTAATAACTGTACCGGAGCTTTAGAACCTGTAGCTTCTTCCATTATTTTTACAATTTGTGCCAACATTGTCTTTTCTCCAACCTCAGTCGCTCGAAAATGTAAAACTCCTGTCTTATTAATTGTACCACCAATTACTATCTCCCCAATTTTTTTGGCAACTGGCATACTCTCGCCCGTAATGGCACTTTCATCTATTGTCGATTGCCCTTTTATAACTTGCCCATCAACAGGAATTTTTTCACTCGGACGAACAACCACAATATCATTTTTTTGAACTTCTTTAATTGAAATTTTTATTTCTTTATTGTTTCGCAAAATAATAGCTGTTTTCGGTTGTAATCCAATTAGTTTTTCAACGGCCACTCCCGTTTTTCCTTTAGTCTTTTCTTCTAAATATTTTCCTAATGATATAAAAACTAAAATAAATCCAGCACTTTCAAAATAAACATTTGGTGTTTCATTTTCTGGAGACATTAATAACCAAACAAAAAGTGCCAATGAATAAAAATACGCTGCTAAAGTTCCTATTTCCACCAAGCTATCCATATTAGGATTTCTTTTAATCAACTTTTTCAATCCCGAAATATAAATATGACTATTAATCGCCATAATTGCCGTTGTCACGATAAATTGGATAAGAAGATCAACATGAAAAGGAATTGGTGGCTCTGGCAATCCAATTAAATCACCCATTGCCAAATAAAATAATGGGATACTTAAAACTGCTGAGTAAATAAAAGTTTTTCGCAATTTTCTAATTTTTTGCTCCTGAGTATTTTTATTATTATTTTCTGAATTTTGATTATCCTCATCATCTTTAACACTGTAACCAGCATTAATAACAATTTTTGAAATTTCTGCTAATGAAATTTTTTGTGGATCAAATTCTACACTAGCTTTTTCTGTAGCAATGTTAACACTAGCATTAGCGATTCGATTATCCTGCTGTAACGCTCGCTCTAAAGAAATACTGCAAGAAGCACAAGTCATCCCTTCAATTTTCAATTCTTTTTTATTCATATATTTATTTTTATTCTTTTACTTAATAACAAAGCGCCCACTTTGCATACCCATCCAGCAAGAGAATGGCAATGTACCAGTTTTTGTTGGAGTAAATTTAATAATATTTATGCCTTTTTTTAATTTTCCACTTGTAACTTTCAATCTTGGAATTATTACTTCATCCGTACAGCCAGTTGTTTTAATAGCATTTATTTCCCAATATACAGGAATATCTTTCTTTAAAATAAACTCCGTTTGCTTAAAAGAGTATTCTATATCCATTCTAATAATTTGAATTTTTTTACCGTCTTTAATAACTATTTTTGATTCTTTATTGTTTTTCTTTTTTGCCGTTTTTATTGCATTCTGCTCATCTAGTTTGTTCTTACTTGCTTGATTATCAATTTCTTGATTGGAAATCTTTTGTTCAGCTGGAAGTTGCCAAAATTTCAAAGTAAAATTTGCACCACCCAAAACCAATCCCGAATTAAGAGAATACATTGCAAAAAATATTATTACCACACCAACAATTTTTTTTAAAAATTTAAAACGATTTTCTTGTACAAAGGATGATCCCAACCCAACAGAGAAAAGAACAGGCATTGTTCCTAATGCGAAAAAAATCATTACTAAACTCCCAGAAATAAAACTACCCGATGCCACTGCTACTAATTGCATTGACTGTGTAAATCCGCATGGCAGAAAAAAGGTTAATACGCCTAGTATTGCTGGCATAAAATAATGATCTTTATTTTGTATTGTGTGAATTTTTTCTGACATTTTTTTTGGCAAATGAAAACCAAGAGAGGTTATATTGGGAACAATATTCAAAATATGTAATCCAATATAAAACATCACTATTGCCACAAAAATTGTTAAATATCCAGTAAACGAAACTGAGTATTTAAAAGCACTACCAACCTCACCAAGCAATCCCCCTAGTAAGCCAAATCCAATAATTCTACCAGCGTGAAAATAAACTTGCGGAATTGCCCGTTCATAAAAAGAAATTTTTTTATTTTTAGCGATTTCATACTCACTAGAAAAACTCATAATTATCCCTCCTGTTAAAGCCAAACAAGTAGACAAGGAAGCAATAATTCCCAGAGAAAATGCCACTACCAAGCCGACGCTATCACTGACATTTGGGAAAAATCTAGCAATTTCAAAATTAGAGATAATCATCACAAAAATTAAAACTGCGAAAAAAATTACTCCAATTTGAAAAAAATCACTACCGGTATTTTTTTTATTAATGAATTTTTCACTTTTTTTCTCGTCACCAGCAAGTGCATAACCACATGATCTTATAATCTTTTCAATGTCCTCGTCTTCAACATTTTCATCACAATCTATCTTTAATAAATTTTTACTGTGCGACGCCTTACAATTATTTACACCTGCCATATCTTTTAATTCTTTTTCTAAAAGTACTTCACAACTTACACAGTGCATTCCTTCCACTCTAAATTTCTTTTTCATTTTTTTAAATCATTTATTTATTAAATTCACTATTAATTTTAGGATATTGTTTGTATAAACATCTCATATTGTGATTTTATTTTTCAAAAATAAACATATTCTCTAATTGAAAAAAAATTAAGCTAATAATACCAGAAAATTATTTATTTTGGGCGGTTTTCATAACCATTAACAACTCTTGCATCATTTCATTTAAAAGCTTCTCATTTTTACTTTTAATTGCTCGTCTAACACAACAATTCAAATGGCTTTCCAATAATTGTAAATTTACCGATTTTAATAAACCTACTGCTGCCAGATTTTGTTGAATAATATCAATACAATATTCATTTTTTTCTATTTTTTCCAAATTTTTTTTCAAAAGAGTGATTGATTTCTTAACACCAATTACCGTTTTCTTTTTTTGCGCATCCATATTTTTTAAATTAAAAATAAAATAATTTATACCTACACCTAGTATATAGGTATAGCATATTATTGTCAATTTTTTACTGAACTTGATTGCAATTAATTTCAGTGCTATCATTCTCGTATGAATACTGAAACAAATCAAAAATTTACACATTTGCATGTCCATTCGCATTATTCACTTCTGGATGGACTTGCTAAAATTGATGATTTGATTGAGCGTGCCAAAGAACTTGGTATGGACTCTTTAGCGTTGACTGACCATGGCGTGATGTACGGCTCCGTAGAATTTTTTATTAAAGCCAAAGAAGCCGGCATCAAACCTATTATCGGTTGCGAAATGTATTTAACTGCCGGAAGTCGCCATAGTAAAAACAATACTCGTGAAGACAAGACTCGCTATCACCTAACTCTTTTAGTTAGAAATGAACAGGGTTATAAAAATTTAATGAAATTGGTTTCCATCGCTCACTTAGAGGGATTTTATTACAAGCCACGAATTGATAAAAAAGTTTTGAAAAAATATTCCGAAGGTTTAGTCGGAATGAGTGGTTGTGTCCAAGGAGAAGTTCCTCAGACTGTTCTAAATAAAGGAGTTGACGAGGCAGTCAAAATTGCACAATGGTATGAAAATATTTTCGGCAAAGGAAATTTTTATATGGAACTCCAGCATCATCCAAAATATGATAAGCAAAAGAAAGCTAATGCCGGACTGAAAGAAATTTCAAAAAAAATAGGTATTCCTGTTGTAGCCACCGGTGATATCCACTATGCCAAACCGGAAGATGCTGAAACTCAAGATATTTTACTTTGTATTCAAATGAATCGCAAAGTTACCGAAACAAACAGACTAAATCTTATGGATTTTGATTTATCAATGAAATCTCCAACGGAAATGATTGAAGCATTTAAAGATACGCCTGAAGCAATCACCAATACACAAGAAATTGTTGATAAATGTAATTATGAAATAAAATTGGGCGAAACTCAATTACCTTTTTTTGAAGTCCCGAAAGGTTTTGATGACAAAAGTTATCTACGACATTTGACTGAACAAGGTCTTAAAGAAAAATTTGGAAACAATATTACAGATGAATATCGAAAACGATTGGACTACGAGCTTTCCATAATTGAAAAAATGGGCTACCCTTCTTACTTCTTGATTGTGCAAGATTTTGTCAACTGGGCTAGAAAAGCGGGTGTTGTGGTTGGCCCCGGTCGTGGTAGCGCTGCCGGAAGTTTGGTTTCATATTTAATCGGAATTACCAATCTTGATCCTATTAAATACGACCTCCTTTTTGAAAGATTTTTAAATCCGGAAAGAATTTCAATGCCCGATGTTGATATGGATTTTGCCGATGACCGAAGAGACGATGTTCTGAATTATGTTCGCGAAAAATACGGTAACGATCATGTTGCCAATATAATAACTTTCGGAACAATGGCGGCGCGTGGCGCCATTCGCGACACCGGTCGTGCGCTTGACTATCCTTATGATTATTGTGACCGTACTGCCAAAATGATTCCGATGTTTTCCACAATCGAACAAGCTTTGGAAAATTCTCCAGAATTTAAAAATTTATATAATTCCGAAAAAGAAGCTCGCAAATTGATTGACAGTGCCAAAAAATTAGAAGGTGTTGCTCGTCACGCATCGATGCATGCTTGCGGAGTCGTAATTACAAAAAAACCTGTCACAGAATATTCCCCCCTACAAAGAATTACAGGAAAAGACAAAGGAGATGGTGTCGTAACCCAATATTCTTCCTCAACTAAGTACAGTTTTGTGGAAAAAATCGGACTTTTAAAAATGGATTTTTTGGGATTAAAAAATTTAACAATTATTCAAAATACTCTCAATATAATTGAAAAAACCAAGAGTACCAAAATAAATATTGATGACATACCCTTGGATGATAAACTGACTTACAAACTTCTTCAAAAAGCTTCTACTACTGGAGTTTTTCAATTGGAATCCTCTGGAATGAAACGCTATTTAAAACAATTAAAGCCAACAAATCTGGAAGATGTTATTGCTATGGTAGCACTCTATCGTCCTGGACCGATGGACTGGATTCCCGATTTTATTAACAGAAAACACGGACGGAAAAGAATAGAATATTTACACCCAAAACTAAAACCAATTCTAGAAAAGACCTACGGTGTTGCAGTTTATCAAGAACAAGTTATGCAAATGGCGCAAAGTTTAGCAGGCTTTTCTTTAGGCGAAGCGGATATGCTCCGCAAAGCAATGGGTAAAAAAATTCCTGAATTAATTAAAAAAGAAAAAATTAAATTCGTAGAAGGATCCGTCAAAAACGGTGTTAATAAAAAAGATGCTGAAAGTATTTTTTCTTTTATTGAACCTTTCGCTGGTTACGGCTTTAATAGAAGCCACGCAGCGTGTTATGGAATGATTGGCTATCAGACTGCTTATCTAAAAGCTCATTACCCAACTGAATTTATGGCAGCCTTGATGACCTCCGATCAGGGGAATATTGAAAGAATTGCCATTGAGGTTGAAGAAGTTAGAGATATGGGAATTGAAGTTTTACCACCGAATATCAATGAAAGTTTCGGAGAATTTGCGGTTGTTAAAAGATCTGATGGAAAAGAAAATATTCGCTTTGGCTTAAATGCTATCAAAAATGTTGGACATATAGTTGCCAAAGAAATTGTTTTCGAAAGAAAAAAGAATGGAAAATATGTTGATCTGGTTAATTTTCTAGAGCGAGTAATCGGAAAAGATTTGAATAAAAAATCGATTGAAGCTTTAGCAAAAGTTGGTGCTTTAGATGATTTGGGCGAACGAAACCAAATTATAAATAATATTGATACAATTTTAGCTTTTTCAAAAAATATTCAAAAAATGCAAAATTCTAACCAAGATAGTCTTTTTGGCGGAATGACTATGGAAACACCTTCGATTACATTAGAAGGGACCCCTCCAGCCTCCAAAAAACAAAAATTACATTGGGAAAAAGAACTTTTAGGACTTTATGTTTCTGATCATCCTATTTCTGATTACAAAGAATTTTTTGAAAAAATGACTGTATCAATTACTTCTCTGGACAATTCTATGGTTAATAGAAATATAAAACTGGGCGGTGTCATTACTAAAGTTCAAAAAATTGTTACCAAGAGAAAACAAAATATGGCCTTTGTCACTATCGAAGATTTGCGAGGAAGAATTGAGTTGCTTGTTTTCCCGAATGTTCTTGAACAAACCGGATTAGTCTGGCAAGAAGAAAAAATTATCACGGTTGATGGAAAACTATCAGATAAAGATGGTATTTTCAAATTAATTGTTAATGATGCAAAAGTAATAAACAAGCGGGAAGTTGAGGATTTCAAAAGGGTTTTAGCTACACAAGAAAAAAACGGACAGATGGAGCCCGCTGAATTAGTTCTTTCAATAAATTCTACCAATCAAGATATTATAAAGAAACTATCTAAATTATTTGACACTTGTCACTTTGGAAAAACAAAAGTTTATCTGATTATTAATAACAAAAAAATTCAAACTTCTTACAGTATTAAACTAACCGATGAAGTTAAATCCAACTTAAAAATAATAATTCCACCTAAAAATATCAAGATTACTTAGTTTTTCTATTATCTAAATATTTATAAGTCCAAACCTTAATGAAGTCATTTAACAGCCACCAGACTATTGCGTATAACCACATATATCCGACGAATTTCCAGCCAATTGGAGTCATAAAAATTCCGTAAACAGCTATTAAAGTTCCAATAATTCTGGAACCAAATGCTGGTAGAAAAAATTTCAAAGATGGATATGGCTTATGCCAAAAATGATATCTTCCAGCACGAGTTAGATATAGCGTAGAATGTCCAGCAACATCTAATTTTACAAATAGCATTGTTTGAATAAATAGAATTGGATAACTTTGTAGTTGCAACCAATAAAATAAGGCAAAGGATGATATTACTCCGGCTACTCCTAATACCGTCGACACTGTCAACACTTCTCGCATATTCCAACGCACTGGTTCATCGTCAATTCGTGCGTTATCATAAGCAATCATCATTACAGGAATATCATTCAAAAGAGCTAACACAATAATCATTATCGCTGTTATCGGATAAAAATTAAAAACAATGATAGATAAAGTTATGAACAAAATTATACGAATAGTTTCGGCTATTCTAAAAATCGCATAGCCTTTCATTCGCTCAAATGTCTCTCGGGCAATTTTCAAAGCATGTTCAATAACCATTAATCCAGGAGCCAACAAGCTAATGTCCGCCGCCGCTCGAGCCACATCTGTTGCACCAGAAACAGCAATTCCAATATCAGCCTTTTGTAAAGCCGGTGCATCATTTACACCATCACCAGTCATTGCTACAAGATGATTTTTTTTCTGCAAATTATCAATAATAAAATACTTATCCTCAGGCATAACCTGAGAAAATCCATCTGCACTCTCTACAAGAGCCATTGATTTTGTGTTAATCTTCTTAGAAAATTTTTCTCTAAATTTGGAGGTGTCTAGAATATTAGCACCAATTTTTAAAACCTTAGCAATTTGCACAGCAATAGCATGATTATCTCCAGTAAGCATCTTGATATTTATTCCCATTTTTTTAACTTTTCGAATAATCTTTTTGGAATCTTTGCGCGGAGGGTCAAATAATGAAATTAATCCGACACACTTAAATTTAGTATCACCAGTGTTTTTAACCGCAACCGCCAATGTTCGATGTCCTTTATCAGCAAATTTTTGAACATTATCAAAAAAGTTTTTTGTTTCAATACTTTCTTCACACATAGCCTTGATTACTTGAGGAGCACCTTTCGCAACAACAAATTCTTTTTCATTGTCGATAATAGTCGCCTCTGTTCTTTTTCTCTTTGGGTCAAACGGTATAAACTTTTTCTGCCTACACTTATCAATATCATTGTCTGAAAAATTATTTTCCAAATATTTAAAAATAGGACTTTCTATAGGATCATTATTTTCTTCACTACTAGCTAAAACAGCATAGCTAAATAAATTTTTTATAGTAAATTGTGAATAGACAACCGACTCACCAATGCTCATTCTGTTTTGTGTCAATGTTCCAGTTTTATCACTACATAAAATATCAACTCCAGCCAATTCTTCGATTGCTGGTAAATTAGTAACAATAGCTTTACGCTTGGCGATAGAAATCGCTCCGATTGCCATTGTTACAGATAATACTGTCGGTAAAGCAACAGGAATTGATGCAATTATTAAGATAAGTATAAATTGCAAATCTTCCAAAAAACTATTATGTCGAAGTATGGAAAAAATCATTATCAACACGGCCAAGCTAGCTGTAAACAAAATTAAAAAATTTCCAACACGAATAATTGCTTTTTGAAAATGACTTTCTTCCTCCTGTTGAGCTTTACCAACAAGCTTAGCGCTTTTTCCGAAAAAAGTATTCATTCCAGTCTTAGTTACTTCCGCTAGCATTTCGCCTATTTTTACAATGGAGCCAGAGTAAACCTCATCTCCAACCTCCTTATCTACCGGTAAAGATTCTCCGGTCAATACTGATTGATCAATTTCCAAATATTTTCCTTCAATTAATTTTGCATCCGCTGGTACAATATCTCCAATTTTTAATTTAATAATATCACCAGGAACCAAATATTTAACCTCTATCTCTTTAAACTTTCCATCGCGAAAAACCAGAGTCTTTTTCGCTAAAGTTTTCTTTAATGCTTCTAGAGCATTTAGTGCCTTTGACTCTTGAAAATAATCAACAAAAATATTTACAAATAATAAAATAATTATAATAGTAAAATCTTCCCATCGCCTCATTATGGCAGAAAGAATGGCTACCGCCTCTATCATCCAAGGAATTGGGCTCCAGACTTTTTTAAATAAGCGATATAGTGCCGTTGCTCTTTTTTTCGGAATTTCATTGTAGCCAAATTCTATCAATCTTTTTTTTGCACTTTTTTCCGATAAGCCCTTCTTCATCTTTGTGTTTGTATTTGCATTTTTCATATTTTTTATTTATCCATAATTCTAATAATTTCACTTGGACGACCAAGAACACGGATTAAAATTGATTTTTTGAAATCATAAAATTCGTCAACTTGTAGCCAATAACAAGCAATTAAAAAAGTAGCCATTCCTGCTCCTCCGGCAATAGTTAATTGCAATAAAACCTCGCCGAGATTTTTCAAAGTAATAAAATTTGCCAAAAAATGCCGTACTAAATAAATAGTTATTACAGAAAAAACTGTTGCAATAACAATTTTAAAAATTGGTTTCCACATTTTTATTTTAACATTTTTCTTAAATCTCTTATTTAAAAACCAGAAAAGCAAACCCATATTTATTATTGTCGTCAATGAAAAAGCTATTGCCAATCCCAAAATTTTAAACTTATCTATCAGCAAAATAACTGTCAGAATATTTATAGATTCACTGAATAACGCCACATAAAAAGGTGTCTTAGTATTTTCCAAGGCATAGAACGCTCGAGAAATTAAAGGGATAGTGCTTTGAGCAAATAAACTTACTGACAAAAAACCCAGCACCCATAGAGTGGCAATTGTATCTTTCCAATCAAATTTTCCAGCACCCAAAACCGCTCGGACAATTTCCGCTCGCAAAGAAAAAATTATAGCACTAATTGGAATAACAAAAAATAAAATTCTTTTAAATGTTCTTGAAAAAACATATTGAAATTTATCTAAATCATTTTTAGCAGCCAAGGAACTCAGTTTTGGAAATGCTGCCAAAGAGAATGAAATACCAAAAATTCCCAGTGGCACACTTTGCAAATTATTGGCAAAATTAAAAACCGCCAAAGAACCAGATGCCAAGGTGGAAGCAAAAATAGTTATGACTAATAAATTTATTTGACTCACTCCCATCGCTAAGCTTCTCGGAATCATCAAACGAATAATTCTACGGACATCCTTATTCTTAAAAATGCTTTTAATATTTTCCATTTGATAGGAAAAACCGATAGATTTAACTGCTAAATATTGCAATATCATATGCATTCCTGCACCTAAAACAACACCCCAAGCCAATCCGGAAACTCCAAAAAAATTAACCAAATAAACAGCTCCTATAATTATTCCGATATTGTACATAATCGGAGCTAAGGCATAAATTAAAAATCTTTTAAAGGAAACCAAAATTCCACCGAAGACGGCACTAATTCCCAAAAATAGTGGACTTAAGAACATAATTCTCATCAACGCAACAGTGGCTTTCATCTTCACATCAGGAAAGCCTGGTGTCACCAATTTCATAATTTGCGGAGCAAATATAATCATCAAAATTGAGACACTTATTACTCCTATAACTTGAATTGTTAGTAAACTTGATGCCAATTTCCAAGCTTTGTCTTTTTTATTTTGACTAACTAATCCAGTAAAAACTGGAATAAAAGCAGCACTTAATGCTCCTACAATTAATAAATTGTAAACCAAATCTGGCACACGAAAAGCTGCGTAATAAACATCTAGAGTGTCACCTGCACCAAATTGTGAAGCTAAAATTCTATCTCTAAAAAGTCCCAGTAAGCGACTTAACATTCCGGCAATAGATACAATTAAAGCCGCCCCGGCGATTGTTTCCGTTGGGCGGTTTTTAAATATTTTATTTTTAATAATTTCTTTAATCATTAATAAATAATTCAGAGCTACTAAAAATTAATAGTTAATAATTTTATAATTCTTCAGCTACATTTGTAATTAATTTTCTATACGAAAAAATACTTAAAATAAATACTATCAACAAAATTAAAACAAATACTGTTATTTGCCAAAGATCAGGAAAGTGATTGGTAGTAAGAGCTTCTTTAGTAAAATGAATTATAAATGCCATTGGATTAATTAAGATTGTTTGCTGAATATAAGCAGGCAGAATAGATAACGGATAAATTATCGGACTAGCATAAAAAATTATGGTTATCAAAACTTCCCAAATCATTGCTAAATCTCTAAATTTAACATAAATTGGTGCTGTAAATAATGCAAAAGAAAGAATAATAATATATGTTAAGATAGAAAAAAACAAAAATAACAATATTGCCCCAATACTCGGTAGATAACCTTGCCAAATAAAAAATCCAACTATTACAACTAAATTCATTAAATAAACTAAAACAGCATTGATGGTTGAGGCTAAAATAATCGTCCATCTGGGAACATAGATTTTAGTTACTAATTGAGCTTTTGTAAGTAACGAGCTCATTCCTGCCATCGTTCCTTCGGAAAAAAAATTAAAGAGCATAATCGCCGTTATCAACTGGAGTGAATAATATTCTGTTCCAGTATTTTTGGGATTAAACATCGCAGAAAAAACAAAATTTAAAACCAAAAACATCAATAACGGCTTAAGAACCGCCCAAATGTAGCCCAAAGTAGACCCGTGATAACGAAGCTTAAAATCAGTTTTAGCAAGTATCCAAATAAGCTCCTTATAATTTTCGTGTTGTTTCATAAGTTGAATTATATATCCAAATTTTTAACACTCTTAGCGTGTGTCTGAATAAACCTACGACGAGGTTCAACCTCGCTACCCATCAAGAGCGTGAAAGTCTTATCTGCAGCTTCCGCATCATCTATATCTATCTGTAACATTTTTCTATTATCCGGATCCATCGTTGTCTGCCACAACTGTTCCGGATTCATTTCACCAAGACCTTTGTATCGTTGAATGTTTATTCCACCTTTTGTTTTTTTTGTTTCTATTTTTTCCCCACCATTATCTTCATCAGTCTCCACGACTTCTGCTTCTTCAACACCAGCTACTCCAAGTTTTTTTAAAATATCCTCTTTATCTTTGTCGGTATAAGCATAGAAAACTTGTTTACCTTTTTTGATTTGATAAAGCGGAGGTTGGGCAACATAAATATGTCCATCTTTTACTAATTGTTCAAAATACCTATAAAAGAAAGTCAATAAAAGTGTTCTAATATGGCTTCCATCAACATCGGCATCTGCCATAATAATTATTTTTCCATAACGCAATTTTTCCAGATTCATACTTTCGCCAATTCCCACACCTAAAGCGATAATAATCGGTTTTAAAGTATCTGATTTCACAACCTTGTCTAGGGTTGTTTTTTCAACATTAACCAATTTTCCTCGCAATGGTAAAATAGCTTGGAACCTTCTATTTCGACCTTGTTTGGCGGAACCACCAGCAGAATCTCCCTCCACAATATATAATTCCGACTCTTCCATTTTTCGACTGGAACAATCCGCCAATTTTCCGGGCAAAGTCATTCCCTCTAAAGCACCCTTTCTGACAACAGCATCCTTGGCGGCACGTGCTGCAATTCTTGCCTTAGCGGTTAAAACACATTTTCCAATAATTTCTTTAGCATCTTTAGGATTATTTTCCAGATATTCCGCAAAACCTTCCGCCATTACCGCTGAAACAATTCCCTTCACCTCGCTGTTTCCCAGTTTCGCTTTTGTTTGTCCTTCAAATTGTGGTTCTTTTAATTTAACGCTAACTACAGTCGTTAATCCTTCTCGAACATCATCTGAAGTTAAGCTACTTTCCTTATTTTTTATTAGATTATTTTTTTTAGCATAAGTGTTTAGAACTCTAGTCAAAGCTGTTCTGAAACCGGAAACATGCATTCCACCTTCCACTGTGTAAATATTATTAGCGAATGAATAAATATGTTCCTTGAAACCACTTGTATACTGTAAAGAAATTTCTACCTGAACATCATCAACTTCTTTATCAATATAAACAGGCTTTTTATTTCGAACTTCTTTTCCTCTATTTAAATAATTTACAAAAGACACTATTCCTCCATCAAAATAAAAACCGTATTTTCTAACTCTATAAACATCTTCTTTTTTTATTTTTCCACCATTTTTCACAAAGTCATCATCAAGTTTTCTATAATCTTCCAAAATTATTTTCACACCCTTTGTTAAATATGCCTGCTGTCGAACATAATCTAATATTTTTTTCCAGCTATATTCTATTTTAGGAAATATTTGCGGATCGGCTTGAAAAGTAATTTTTGTTCCGGTTTCCTTGGTTCGCTCGCCTTTTTTTACAGCAGATTTTCTTTCACCTCTCTTATATTCTTGACGCCAAACAAATCCGTCTCGATAAACTTCCGCCTTAGTCCAAACAGAAAGTGCATTCACAACGGAAACACCAACTCCATGTAAACCTCCTGAAACCTTATAGCCATCACCTTCAAACTTCCCACCCGCATGCAAAACCGTCAAAACCGTTTCCAGTGTTGATTTTTTTGTTTGGGCGTGTTTTTCAACTGGGATACCTCGCCCATTGTCTGTCACTTGAATTATATTGTTTGGCAAAAGCTCCACTTTAATATCATCACAATATCCCGCCATCGCCTCATCGATAGAATTGTTTACAACTTCCCAAACAAGGTGATGTAAACCTTCCAAGGATGTTCCACCAATATACATTCCCGGTCGCTTCCTAACTGGATCCAATCCCTCTAAAACTTGAATAGACTTTGCTCCGTAAGAACTTTTTTTATTATTTTTACTCATTATTGTAAGTTTCTAAAAAAAACAAAAGATTTTTTAGCAAAAAATCAATACAGCAATCTATTGTTTTTATCTGATTTTTATTTTATTAAACAAAAAAACTTATACTTAAAAAATACATTTAAAAGCATTCTCTACCCTGTTTATTGTATAACATTTTCCATTTTAAATCAACATCTTGAAATAAGCTATTTAAAATTATTTAACAATATTTCTTCTACGGAGTTAACTATATAGAAGAAATAAAATAATTTCATAAAGAGTTTATAACTATAAGCAGATTTTTTCTTATTAAAAAACCGCTTATAAAAAAGCGGATTTTGGAAGAGAGTTTTAATATAATTTTTAAAATAAAATTACATAATCTTGGCGACGACCTACTTTCCCCAGCATTCATTTTTCAAAATTTAAAGGGACTGTGCCGATACTACGGCAAGCCCCCTTTTTCTTCTCATACAAATATCTTCTCAAATGACAGTTAAATTTTATTCAGAATTACCAAGGCTGGTATACTCCAAATTCAGGTACAATAGCCACTTCGCCTGGATATACTATGTCGTGGACTAAACCACATTTCATAGCTTCCTCTGCTGAAAAGATTTTTTCTTTTTCAAGAAAAAATCCCACAAGATCAGATGGCATACTTGTTTGACTGGAAATAATTTCCACTGTTATCTTGTCCATTATATTACAAACAGTAGATGTTTGTTGTCAAAAATCAGCTCCCTTTTGATTGTTTTGTTCGCGACAAATAAGAGCTTTTAACTGTGCTAAATTGCCAGTAATTCTTTCTCCGTCAGCACAATCATACCCACACTGATGAATAAAAAATTCAGTGTTTGGAAAAGCTAATCGCTTTTTGCCACATGCAAAAATAGTGACAGCTAACGAGCCAACAACACCATCTCCAATCATACAAATTTGCCGCTTCTTCAAGGGATTAAGTGCCCATAGAAGATTTTCTACTCCTCCCCCATTTGACTGAATTAAGAGATTCTTAGAATTAGTTTTTCGAAGTCCAGCAATAACTTTTTCGATAAACTGTGAAAAAATCTCATCCGCCACTAAAGGAATAGTGTTTACATAAAACATAACTTGCCTCCTGTTTTTAGTTGTATTTTAAAATTATTTTATCGATGTTTTTTAAATAAACATCAGTTCAATATAGCAAAAAATTTAACTTTAGTCAAACTAAAAACCGCCTTTGTGGGGCGGAATTTTTTTGGACTTTTTTAAAATAAAATTACATAATCTTGGCGACGACCTACTTTCCCCAGCATTCATTTTTCAAAATTTAAAAAAACTACAATTTTAAATAATGAATGCTGGGTATCATCGGAGCTGAAGAGCTTAACTTCTGAGTTCGAAATGGAATCAGGTGTACCCTCTTCGCTAGAATCACCAAGATAATATAATCTTATTATATAAATTTCACATTTTAAGCAAACTTATGTCTTATATAAACTGTGCTATCTATATTTTTTAAAAACCTATTATGCAGATATATAAACATTTGCAATCATCTATCATATTCTAATATAATAAATGACTAATAACTGTTAACTTTGTCTGATGGTTACTATAGTATACCACCAAATTAATCAAAAAAGATTTAGTTTTATTAGTACTTCTCAGCTAAATGTATCACTACACTTACACCTGAAGCCTATCAACCTAGTCTTCTTCTAGGAAAACTTTGTTGTGCAAGCACAACATATTGCCTTATCTCAAGGGGGGCTTCCCGTTTAGATGCTTTCAACGGTTATCCTTTACCAACATAGCTACTCGACGATGCTCCTGGCGGAACAGCCGATACACCAGAGGTTAGCTCTTTCCGGTCCTCTCGTACTAGGAAAGAATCCTTTCAAGCAATAACGCCTACGGCAGATAGAGACCAACCTGTCTCACGACGGTTTGAACCCAGCTCGCGTACCTCTTTAAATGGCGAACAGCCATACCCTTGGGACCTGCTCCAGCCCCAGGATGAGATGAGCCGACATCGAGGTGCCAAACAGTGTCGTCGATGTGAACTCTTGGACACTATTAGCCTGTTATCCCCGGGGTAACTTTTATCTGATGATCTTCCACGCTCCTACAAGCGATGGTCGGTTCACTAAATTCTACTTTCGTAACTGCGCGACTCGTATGTCTTGCAGTAAAGCTGGCTTATGCTTTTGCACTATCAGCCCGATTTCCATCCGGACCTAGCCAACCTTTGTAAACGCCTCCGTTACAATTTAGGAGGCGAGCGCCCCACTCAAACTACCCACCAGGCACTGTTCCCGTGCTGGTATCTACATTTTGAGAGACGCTAAATAAGAATTATACTATAATAATTTTAATTAATTAAAATTATCAAATTAATTATAGTTAATTTAGGATCATAAACAAAGTTGAAAAAACAATATTAATATGAAGCCTGTATTCTTAATTAGCATACTAATTCAAAATACAGATAACAGCACAGGGTTAGAATTAAAATAATAACAGGGTGGTATTCCACTGATGACTCCACCTCAACCTGAGTTGAGGCTTCAAAGTCTCCCACCTATTCTCGGCAGCCAGAATCTTAATTCAATGCCAAGCTGTAGTAAAGCTCCACGGGGTCTTTTCGTCTTGCCGTAGGTAGACGGCATCTTTAAGTGTGTGCGTGGTCGG
>LSNR01000023.1 GCA_003056165.1 Parcubacteria group bacterium M6-OD1-3
AATATAACAAAGAGCGATTATGGTGATAAACAAAAAATTGAAAAAATTGGAACTACTTGCTCCGGCGGGGAGTTTGGAAAAAATGAAATACGCCATTGAATACGGAGCGGATGCGGTTTATGCTGGTGTGCCGGATTTTCTTAATTGACAAAATATGTAGTTGTGCTATACTGTACATATGAGTACAGGATACAAGAACACAACTGAAAACAGATTTGCCAAATTAGCGCAAATGGGCGAAATGGTTTTTCATATTTCTGATTTGGCGAATATCTGGCAAATTCACAATAAAAATACTTTGCATACAACATTAAAAAGATATGTGCAAAAAGGATTATTGTTTAGAATTTATCGTGGATTTTATTCCTTGCAAAAGCCGGAAGATATTGACCCGATATTTTTGGGAGTTAAAGCAGTGAATAAATTCACTTATTTGAGCACGGAATTAGTTTTGGCTAAAAAGGGCATTATAATGCAAAAAAGTGATTGTATTACTTTAGTTAGCTCTGTTTCTATAAAATTTTCCATTGGCGGAAATAATTATAAAGTTAGACAATTGGGTGATAGATTTTTGTTTAATAAAACGGGTTTAGTTTTGCAAGATGGATATTATCAAGCAACGACCGAAAGAGCAGTGGCGGATTTACTTTATTTTAACCCACATTATTATTTTGACGGCGGAAAATTTATTGATTGGACTGGAGTGAAAAAAATTCAAAAACAATTGGGATATAATTTTAATAAAAAATAGAAATATGTTTTTACCGAATAAAAAAGATGCCATTCATAAAGCGTGGTTGTATAGAGTGTTGACGGCAATTACCGATGATGATTTTTTGGTGTCGGTTTTGTATTTTAAGGGCGGAACTTATTCCGCGATGCGAGGGTGGTTGGATAGATTTTCGGTGGACTTGGACTTTGATTTTATGGGTGATAAAAAGCAAATTGAAAAAACTAGACAACATTTGGAGAAGATTTTCCAAAAACTTGATTTAACCATTAAAGATTTTAGTAAAAACGGTGTGCAATATTTTTTGCAATATCCCACCAACAAACAAAATGACAGAAATACCTTGAAGATAGATACTTTCTTTCCGCCATTATTAGGGAATAAATATGAGACGGTGCGATTAATTGATATTGATAGAATTATAAACGGTCAAATAAAAGAAACAATGTTTGCTAATAAGTTAATTGCTCTAAAAGATAGATTTGACCAAGATAAAAGTATTGCCGGACGGGATTTGTATGACATTCACCATTTTTTCTTGCAGGGATTTGATTATGATCAAGAAATTATTGAAAAATATACGAAACAAAACGCAAAAGATTTTTTGGAGGAGTTAATTAAATTTATTGAAACAAAAATTACCCAAAAAATCATTGATCAGGATATAAATTTTCTTTTACCGCCGGATAAATTCCGGCGATTGAGAAAAACAATCAAACAGGAAACGATAATGTTTTTGAAAGATAGTAGTCAAGGGATGTAAGAAATAATAGCGACAAGCCCGACAAAATAACGCAATCTTGAGCAGGTGAATTATAATTAAGTTAAAACTATGTTAGAAAATTTATTACAACCTTGGTTTATCTTTGCTTTTCTCTCTGCTATATCATTGGGAATATCAGAGATATTGCAACAAAAAATATTAAACCATAAAACAGAAAGATTTTCAGTAGTGGAAAGTGGTTTTTTTACTTTTTTAATTCAGTTTATATTTAGTCTACCAGTACTTTTCATTTGTTCTTCTCAAATAAACATTTTTTCTTATGCGCCTAATTATATTTTATTATTGATTATTTCTACTGGAGCAATTGGGGCATTAGCTACTCTTTGTTATTTAAAATCTTTTGAGGTTAAAAATATTTCATTTTCAGGAATTTTTGCTTCATTTTCTATGATTACTTCTGCTGGGATTGGTTTTCTTTTGCTGGGTGAAAGTATGAATATTTTTAAATTTTTTGGTTTTGCAACTATTATTTTAGCTATTATTTTAGTTAGCTTGAAGACGCTCAGTATAGAAAAAAATAATTATTACGGTTTGATTAGTGGTATTTTATGGGGAGTAGTTTATACCATTGATAGTGTTATTTTAGATATTGTACACCCTTTTATTTTCTTGTTTTGGCATTATTTTTTCATTTTAATAACTTTATTATTGTTTAATTTTCAAGCGATATTTCAAAAAATAAAAACAACTAAAATTAATCAGTATCAAACAATATTTTTTTCTGCGGTTGGATATATTTTATTTAATACTTTAATGTTCTATTCTTTTCATTTTGGTGGTGAGGCTGGTAAGGTTGATGGAGTAAGTAGTTTTAATATTTTTTTAATTATAATTTTTGAATATTTTATCCTTAAACAAAAAACAGATTTTTGGTTGAAGATAATTTCTTTTCTGTTAGCTTTAATTGGAATAATCTTATTAGGGATGTTTTAATGTAAATTTTATGAAAAATAACTTGGAACTGCTTGCTCCAGCTGGGAGTTTGTGTCATATCAAATGATTTGTCAATAGAACTCTAAGTGTTATTTTAGATGATTTGATGCGAAAATTTGACAAAATACTGTTTCGTGGTATTATTAAAAATATTAATACAATGAAATGCAAATAAAATGAAATTTTTTGATTTTGAACAAAAAATGAAAGAATATCCCGTTTTTAGCGCTCGGGATTTAAAAAGTATTTTCTTTCAAGAGAAAAATATTTTGGTTCAAGTGGCTTTTTGGGTGAAAAAGGGCTATATCAAAAAGATAAAGAAAGGTTTGTATGTTTTAACTTCATCTTCCGATGAAATTAATCCCGCAATTTTAGCGGATAAGATTTATAATCCGTCTTATTTAAGTTTGGAATACGCTTTAAATTATTATGGAATTATTCCCGATATTCCGGGAACATACACCTCGGTAACTACTCGTAAAACGGAAAATTTTAAAAACGAATTTGGAAATTATTCTTATCAAAAAGTCAAAGAAAATCTTTTTGTCGGGTATAAAATTGTTTCGGGTGATATTTTTTCATATAATATTGCCAGTCCGGAGAAAGCGTTGTTTGACTATTTGTATTTAAATAGAAATGTTTTTGCGGCGGATTTTGACTTTTGGAAAGAAATGCGGATTGATGAAGAGTTTCGGTTTAGCAAGACAGATATCGCAAATTACAAAAAATTGTTTAAAAATAAAAAAGTAAATTTATTGGTTGATAATTTATTAAAGTATCAAAAAAATGTTAGATAAAAGATTTCTTGAAAAATATGCCAAACAAAATAATATTCCGATTTTCAGCACACGAAGATTGTTGACAGAGTATTTGCAAGCGGAAATTTTACAAATTTTAGCATATTCTCAATTTGGTTCAAAAATGTCATTTTTAGGCGGTACTTGTTTGAGATTTACTTACGGAATAGAAAGATTTTCAGAAGACTTAGACTTTGATTTAATTGTGAAGGAGGAAACAAATTTTCAAATTTTGGCTGATCATTTTACAAAAGAACTTAAGCGACGCGGTTTTGTGGTTGATGTAAAATTAAAACGAACGGAGAATATTTTTATTATTTTTGTGAAATTTTCTCAGATAATGAAAGGTATTGGACTTAGCGATATGGATAATCAAAAATTAAAAATTAAATTTGAAATCGATCCCAATCCGCTGAAAAATATTCATTACCATTCAGAAATTATTTCAGCTTATGGCAAAAATTTTCCACTTATTGTTGATGATTTACCGACGCTTTTTGCGCAAAAAATTTTGGCGATTGTTTTTCGCCCTTATCAAAAAGGACGGGATTTTTACGATTTGATTTGGTTTTTAAGTCGGAAAAACATTGAGCCGAACTATAAGTTGTTGCGAGAGAAAAAAATTAAAATCAATAACAGAGAAGAGCTGATTTCTTTCTTGGAAAAACAAGCCGAAAAAAGCGATTTGAAGCAGGCGGCGAAAGATGTAGAGAAATTTCTTTTTTATCCGCAACAAGCGCAATGGATTTTAAAACTGCCGGAATATTTGAAAAGTTTTAGGGCGGTCTGATAGCTTTTCCGATTAAAACTGTTAGCTTCGGCGAGTTGAAATCAGTCAATTATTAGAAAGATATAATTATTAAAGAGCAACTATGATAAGTAAAAAATAAACCAAAATCATCGCACTACTACACAACTACATATAGTAGTGAGGCAATTATTAATTGTGAATGGTGAATTGTTAGTTATAAAATGGTTAGATGAGGTGTAAAATGAAAAAAACCGGCAGGAGCATCTTGTTTGATGACTTGCCGGTTGGTTAGTGAGGTTAATTTTTTTTGACAATCTTGAGTGGCGCTTTTTCGTCAATAAAAAACGCATGAAGTAGCCATTTATCCATTTTGTCCAAATTTTCTTGAATAATATCAAGGGGAACATAATGAGCAACCCTTTTTGCCGTTATGTGTGCTCCTTCTGTGTCATATTCCCGATGCAATTCTTTAAACATATGTTCTGTAAACAGTAGATGCATCAAGAAATTGTTTGGTTCTGTTCGACACAAAGCCACGAATATCATTGGCGTATATTTGAACGAAAACAGTTCATGACGCGCCAACATTTTGAGTACATTGGAAACATCGGTAGCGCCGGCCAATCCGGCGACAATATCAACAACAAGAGCAAAAAATTCTGCTCTTTTGTCAATTCCGTAATCACCTTCCTGAATATAGTTCAGAAAATCAGTATTTGTCCAATAGACAATGACAGGGATAATCTCTGGTGCTTCTATTCTGCCTGCCAAATGTAAAAAATACTTTAATATAGGTCTTTCACTTGGTAACAAATCATAATAAAGACTCTTTACAATCCCGTTGCGAAACTTCTGTTGTGTATTTTTAGGCAATTGATCATAGATATTGCCCAAAGCACTTATTACATTGTCATCAACAGCCAATCTGCGTATTTCATTATGCAATGGCTTGAATGGCTCAAGCTGATTAGTTTGCCAGTTTTTAAAACCATTGTAGAGCCAATCGGCAAAATCAAAACCGCTCATTGCTTCTAAACTATTATTAGTCATAACCTTTCCTCCTTTTTATATTTTTAAGTTACTGTTTTTTACCGAGACATTGCCGATAGGTTATTGCATATCAAAACTATACAAAAAGCAAATTTTTAGATATAGTTAGCATAGAAGATAATAAAAACAATTTTATGAAAAATAATTTAGAATTATTAGTTTCGGCGAGTTGAAACCCGCCAATTATTAGAACAATATAACAAAGAGCGATTATGGTGATAAACAAAAAATTGAAAAAATTGGAACTACTTGCTCCGGCGGGGAGTTTGGAAAAAATG
>LSNR01000024.1 GCA_003056165.1 Parcubacteria group bacterium M6-OD1-3
TAAATAATACACTCATAGTTATTGCAATAGGTCTTATTTTGGGAGTTGCTTTACATTTGTGGGAAGATGGTTTGGTTAGTGTCGGAGATGTAATTATGCTTACTAGTATGCTTTTTGTTCTTTATGGTGATTTAGAATTTTTAGGACAAACTTTTAAAAGATTTATGGAACAATATGGGCAATTAAAGGAAGGATTGGAAGAAGTTTTTGAGCCTTATGACATTGTGGATGATAAGAATGCTAAAAAATTAAAAATTAAAAATGGTGAGATTATTTTTGATAAAGTTAACTTTGCTTATGAAGAAGATGACAAGCAATCTGTTTTTAAAAATCTTAGTCTAACAATCCCTGCTGGACAAAAAATTGGTTTAGTTGGAGAATCTGGAGCTGGTAAATCAACCTTTGTCAGTTTATTGCTACGATTTATGGATGTAAAAAATGGTAGCATTAAAATTGATGATTATGATATTAAAAAAATCAGACAAGATGACTTGCGGTCGGCAATTGCGTATGTTCCGCAAGATCCACTATTATTTCATAGAACATTGGCAGAAAACATAAAATACGGTAATGTTAAAGCGACAGATGAAGAGATGAAACTTGCCACCAAGCGAGCCCATGCTCTGGATTTTATTAACAGTTTTTCACAAAAATTTAAAACTTTGGTGGGCGAACGGGGTGTAAAACTTTCCGGCGGGCAAAAGCAACGCGTAATGATTGCACGAGCAATGCTTAAAAAGTCGCCGATTCTGGTTTTGGACGAGGCAACAAGTTCATTGGACTCTAGGGCAGAGAAGTTAATTCAAAAAGCACTGGAAGAATTAATGAAAGGACGAACAACAATTGTAATCGCACATCGCCTTAGTACACTCAAGCAAATGGATAGAATTATAGTTTTTGACAATGGAAAAATAATAGAAGATGGAACGCATCAGGAATTACTTGCCCAACGAGGAAAATATTTCCAACTTTGGCAACATCAAGTTGGGAATTAAGTTTATATATTGAAAAGTCTTTACTATAATATTATTATTTTGTAAATAGGTAAGAAAATATTGGAAGAACTAAGATAATAGAGTTGAGAGTTTAAAGCTAGCGAAGAAGAGATAAAATAATTAAAAAATATGCAGGATAAAAAATATGAATAAAGAAAATATAATAGAGGAGAAAGAAGTTGAGAGCTCCAAGTCCAATAAGGTTTTGAATTATTATTTTAAATTAATAATAGTTTTTTCAGTATTGGCATTAACTTTTTGGGTTGGCTTCAAAAAAGGTGAGGAAAGGAATCCGATGTTTAACAATCTGAATATGCCTGTCGTTGATAAAGAAAATAGCGACGACAATGTTAAGGAACCGGCTGATTTTAATTTATTTTGGGATGTTTGGAATTTATTGGAAAAAAAATATGTTGATGCTGATAAACTTACTTCGCAAGAGTTGTTATATAATTCCATCAAGGGAATGCTATGGGCAACCAAAGACCCTTACACTGTTTTTATGGATCCGAAGGAAATTAAAGAATTCAATAGTGATATTGAAGGAAAATTTGAGGGTATTGGAGCAGAAGTGGGAATTAAACAGGGTATTTTGACAATTATCGCTCCTTTACAAGATTCTCCGGCAGAGAAAGCTGGGTTAATGGCGGGCGATAAAGTTTTGAAAATAAATGGTGAGTCAACGGCGGAAATGACAATCGACGAAGCAGTTAATAAAATGCGAGGCGAAAAAGGAACAGAAGTTAAATTGATTGTCTTTAGAAATGGCGGGGAAGAAAAAACAAAGGAAATTACCATTGTTAGAGGAGTTATTGAGGTTAAGAGTGTTACATTCGAATTGAAAAATAATATTCCATATTTTAAAATTGTTCGTTTTGGCGATGATACGGCAAGTAAATTTAAAGTTTTGACTAAAAAAATTCCGCAAAATACTCCTGGTGTAATTATAGATTTGCGAAATAATCCTGGCGGATATTTGAATGCATCAGTCGAAATGGCAAGTTTGATGTTACCGAAAAATGATGTAGTAGTAATAGAGAAAGATAGAAAAGGAAAAGAGGATAAACTTTATTCTTTTGGTTATAATAATATTTTAAATAAGAAAAAGATAATTGTTTTAATCAACAAAGGTAGTGCCAGCGCATCGGAAATTTTAGCAGGAGCTTTGCGTGACAATGCAAAGGATAGGGTAACTATTCTTGGCGAGCAGTCTTTTGGAAAAGGTTCTGTGCAAGAATTAATTAATTTGCCCGGAGGTTCAGCGACAAAAATAACTGTTGCTAAGTGGTTGACGCCAAATGGAGAGCAAATTAGTAAAAAAGGAATAATACCAGACATTAAGGTTGAATTGACCAGTGATGATTATGAAAATAATCGTGACCCCCAGTTAGATAAAGCTTTAGAAATGTTGAAAAAATAAAAAATAAAAAATTACAGAGTTTTTATCCGCTAACTGGAGGAAACTCTGTAATTTTATTCAAAGAGGCCTTGATAAGAAAATATTATTGAACCTTATTCATTGTTCGGATGCACTTGGTGCAAATTTTTTTCTTTTGCCCATCAATTTTTTTAGCTTGAATATTTACTTTAAATTTTCTTTTAGTGGCGATATTGGAATGACTTCTGGAGTGTCCTGATTTAGTTCCACGACCACAGATTTCGCAGGTTCTAGACATAATTTATTTAAACATTTAAATATTTAAGTAAATAAACATTCTAATGTTTGGATAATAATATAAGTATTTGTTCTTAACTTGCTTTATTACAAGGTTTACTTTATCATAAGAGTTAGAAATTGGCAAGTGATTTGCCGGTAATTTGTTTTATTTTAAAATTAAAATATGTCAGCTGAAGTAATACTAATAATTTTTCAAGTAGCCATTTTAATAATGTCTGTAGTTATCCATGAGGTTTCGCACGGATTAATGGCGTTCAAATTAGGAGATAGTACCGCCAAGTATGCCGGTAGACTTACCTTAAATCCAATGAAACATTTAGATTTGTGGGGTTCTTTTATTGTTCCAATTTTAATGATTTTTAGTTTTGGAGTTGGATTTGGTTGGGCGAAACCAGTACCGTATAATCCTTATAATCTCAAGGACCAGAAAAAAGGACCAGCATGGGTAGCGTTGGCTGGACCGTTGTCTAATATTGTTGTGGCAGTAATTTTCGGATTGTTCGCCAGATTTTTGCCTTTAAGCTTTGTAGTGAAGGGGGAGATTGCCAGAAACATCTTTAATTATCAAAACTTGAGTGTTTTACTTTCGGGTTCATTTTTAGCGATATTTTTCTGGATTGCAATGATGATACTGACAATAAATGTTTTCTTAGCAGTTTTCAATTTAATTCCAATCCCACCATTGGACGGTTCTAAATTATTATTTGCATTTACTTCAATTAGCGAGCAAAAGAAAATAGCCCTAGAACAATTTGGTTTTATATTTTTATTAATGTTTATTTTCTTATTTTCCGCTCCATTGGGATATTTGTTAACAGGAGTTCTCTCAGTGTTTTTTAGATATATTGTAGGAATTTAAGACTCCCGAAAAAAATTTTAAATATATAAATTAAAAATATGAACAATGAAGAAAAAAATATGCACGAGCAAATAGTGGAAAGAGGAATAGATATTTCGGTGGTGGTGCCCCTTTTTAATGAAGAGGGAAATGTTGAAAAATTGCATCGAAAAATTAATGAGGCTTGTCAAAAATTAAACAAAGAATTTGAAATAATTTTTATTGATGACGGTTCTAACGATGATACTGTTAAAAAGTGTGTCAATCTTAGTCCGTTGAAATTGATAAAATTTCGAAGAAATTTCGGACAGACAGCAGCTTTCGACGCTGGGTTTCAAGAGGCTAAAGGAAAGATTATTGTAACTTTAGATGGTGATTTACAAAATGATCCAGCGGATATTCCAAAATTACTTGATAAAATGGCGGAAGGATATGATGTTGTTTCTGGTTGGCGGTTTAATAGAAAAGATTCTTTGAGTAAAATAATATTTTCTCGTGGAGCCGACAAATTAAGAAAGTTTTTCATTCATGATAAAATTCACGACAGTGGTTGTAGCTTAAAAGCCTATAAAAAAGAATGTTTTGATGATTTGGAATTGCATGGAGAAATGCATCGATTTATTCCAGCACTTTTGGAAATTGATGGTTTTAAAGTAGCAGAGGTGAAAGTTTCTCATTATCCTCGTATTCATGGAGTGACAAAGTATAATTGGAGGCGAGCTATAAAGGGTCTTATTGATATGATGTCAATTTGGTTCTGGCGAAAATTCGCTAATCGGCCATTGCACCTGTTTGGTTCTACAGGAGTATTCTTAACTTTATTGGGTGGAGCAATTTTGTTTTGGATGTTAATTGAAAAAATATTTTTGGGAGCATCCTTACAAGAAAAAATTTGGCCAATGGTTGGCGTATTATTTATTTTAGTAGGCGTACAATTATTTGTCTCTGGTTTATTGGCGGATATTTTAGTGAAAAATTATTTCAAGGTTAAAGGTTCTCGCGGATACTCTATTAAAGAAATTATTGAAAAATGATTAGTTGTAATATTGAAGAATAAAAAATACTAAATTAATTGTTTAATTAATTATTTAGCGTTATGTTTAAACAAAATAAAACAATAATAATTTTATTGGCAATTATTTTATTAGGAGCTGTTTTGCGTTTTCATAATTTGGGAAAAAAATCTTTTCGAGCTGATGAATTTTTGGGAGTGAATACAACTTACGGATATTTGCAGACTGGTGAATGGAAGCGATGGGATTTTAATTTAGGAAAACCATATGTAGATAAACCATATTTTAAAACGGCTTTCGATTTTGATTTGTGGGGTAAAAAAAATACTTATACTCGTGCTTGGATGTATAATTGGCAAATTGTACAGTCTCTTAAATTTCTTCCCGACACAAAAGAATCTTCTTATCGAGTGGTAAGCGTTATCTGGGGATTACTTTCCATTTTAATAATTTATTTTATTGCACTTAAATTTACTGGTAAAAAAACTATTGCCTTATTGACAGCAATTTTATTGACAGTAAGTATTGATGGAATTGAATTTAGCCGGAAAGTAAGAATGTATGTGATGTTTATGCCAGTCTTTCTTTCTTTTGCCTATTTTTCTTTTCAAATTTTCGAGTCAAAAAGAAGATGTAAGTTGGAAATTATAAATAAATTTCGAAAAAGAACCGGCTTAAATTTATTTTTTGCGGTGCCAACGGTTATTTTAGGTTTATTAAGTATGCACTTACATCTGTTGGCTGCCAATATTGTTCTTATTTTATTAGCATATTTTTTAGTGATGGGCATTATTTTATATAATAAAAGTAAAGAAGTGAAAAATCGTTATTTTATTTATTTTATAATAACAATTTTTTCGGGTTGGTTATTCTCTTTGAAAAATAAAGTTTTTCTGTCCGGGCTGGGTATTCAAGATCATTTTTCATATTTTGAAAAAACTTTTTCTGATTATTCCAACGCTATTTTAGTGATATTATTAATGACTGTCGGAGCATACTATCTTGTAAGAAGAAAAATGGAAGCGGGTGTTTTTGTGCTAACCGTCTATCTAACAATATTTTTGGGAGCAATGTTTCTTTGGGATAGAAATACTGGGAGTCAATATTTGTTTTTTGCCAAACCCTTTCAAATAATTTTAATTGCTGTTGGGGTTTTTGCGGTAGCTAATTTTCTAAGAAATAATTCAAAAAAATATGGGAATAAAATTTTTGTAACGACAATAATTATCTTACTGTTGATTGTTCCAAATTTTGCTTATTTTTTTCAAGATGAAAATACTTATAGTCAAACTTCTCGCTCAGGAAATCCTAATTATAAAAAAGTTTTTGATTATGTGGTTGCTAAAAAGAAGGACGGCGATGTATTGATAACAAGAAATTTTAGAAATTTTTATTGGCGAGGAAGTGAAATAAAGGTTTATTCTTTAGGTGGAGAGAGAGCTACTAAATCTGAAAAAAAACTTACTTTAAAAAAACTTCAAGATATATTAGAAAAAAATCCGTCGGGTTGGATAGTTTATTCTGACAATGACACTGTCTTTATATCTAAAGAAGCTAAGAAATACATTTCAAAAAACTTACAAAAAATAAGCAATTCTCGCGTCCGTGGACCCATTAGTGTCTGGCATTGGGGCAATATAAGATAAACTTGCAATAAGTTAAAAAAAATGGTAGGATATGAATGTTGTTTTTATATACAAAAGAAATAAATAAAAAATATTTTTTGAGAGAAGACTCTTATAGTTGTTTGAATTAGTAGATATATAAAAAATAAAGTGATAAAATAAGATAGCGAAAGGAATATAGAAGATATGCAAGAAAAAAATGGAAGTGACAAAATAAATAAATCAGGAAAAGAGGCTTATTCCGCCTATGGCGTGGGTAGTTTTTTTATTGAAATAACAAAAATTTTTTTAATGGCAATTGTTATTATCGTGCCAGTAAGAATGTTTTTATTTCAGCCGTTTTTTGTTCAAGGCGCTAGTATGGAGCCTAATTTTGAAGATGGGCAATATTTGGTTGTAAATGAACTGGGCTATAAAAAAACTGATTTAGGTTTTTTAAATATTAAGCCTTCAAAAAAAATGAAACGAGCAGAGGTAGTTGTATTTCATTATCCTAGAGATCATAAATTATTTTTTATAAAAAGAATAATCGGTCTTCCTGGTGAAACGATAAAAATTCATAATGGAAAAGTTTTTATTTATAATAAAGAAAATTCTAATGGATTTGAATTAGAAGAGCCTTATTTGTCGAAAGATTTAAAAACAAAAGGAAATATTGATTATAAAATCAAACCAGATGAATATTTTGTGATGGGAGATAATAGAACTCATAGTTCTGATTCAAGGTCATGGGGTCCGATAAGGAATAGTGATATTGTAGGGAAGGTATTTTTAAGAGCCTGGCCACTCAATAAAATGACATTATTCCTTAAATAGCAGTAATTATAATAGTTTAATTTATTATGCCAAGAAAAACGACTAAAAAAAATAAAGTGACTGCAAAAAAGACAAAAGTTGTCGTGGAACCACTTTTATTGCAAACCATACGAGGAATGAAAGATGTTCTTCCTGGAGAACAATTATACTGGAATAAAATACGAGCAGTTTTAGATAAATCTTACCCAAAATATGGATTTCAACGAATAGATACTCCATTGGTTGAATATGCCAATTTGTTTGTACGTTCTATCGGTGAGGGGACGGATGTTATTGATAAAGAGATGTATAAATTTTCTACCAAAGGTAGAGATAGGGTGGCTTTGCGACCGGAATTAACTGCGGGAATTGCTAGAGCATATATTCAACATGGAATGAATATTTTACCGAAGCCAATTAAGTTGTTTTGTATTGGTCCAGTTTATCGCTATGATCGACCGCAGGAAGGTCGATATAGAGAACATTGGCAAGCAAATTTTGATATCTTTGGAGAAAAAGATGCAGTTATGGATGCACAACTTATTCAATTGGCACACAGTGTATTGAGTTCGTTGGGAATTAAAAATGTCCAGTTCCAGGTCAATAGTATCGGTTGCTCAGAATGTCGTGAAAATTATTTGGATATGTTGACAGCATATTTTGAATCTAAGAAAAGAAAGCTTTGTAAAACTTGTAAGGCGAGACTTAAAACCAATCCTTTGAGAATATTGGATTGTAAAGAGGATAAATGCGTACAAGTATCTACTAATGCCCCACAAACTGTCGATCATTTATGTAATGATTGTCGCGATCACTTTAAGAATTTATTGGAGTATTTGGATGAGTTAAATTTGCCTTATGTGATCAATCCTCAGCTAGTTAGGGGTCTAGATTACTATACGAAAACAGTTTTTGAAATATGGTCATTGTCAGATGGTAGTAAGAAATCACTTGGTGGTGGCGGAAGATATGATGGCTTAATTAAAAATTTAGGAGGAGAAGAAACTCCAGCGATAGGATTTGGATTAGGGTTAGATAGATTGGTTTTGGAGATGAAAAGAATTAAAGCAAAATCTTATGAAGCTCCATCCCCAAAAATTTTTATAGCTCAGTTAGGTAATCTTGCTAAAAAGAAAAGCTTAAATTTATTTGCCAAGATGGAAAGAAATGGAATCCTGACAGCGGAAAGTTTCGGTCGAGGAAGTTTAAAGAAACAACTACGAACAGCTAATAAATTAGGAGTACTGATTACATTGATTATTGGACAAAAAGAAGCTCTAGATGATACAGTGATAATAAAAAATATGATTACGGGAACACAAGAAGTTGTTACTCAAGAAAAAGTTGTACCATCTGTAAAAAAAATGTTAAAGATGAAACAGATGACAATTATAAAAAAGAAAGCCAAGAAAAAATAATCTGAAAAAGTTCTCAATAGCTATAATAACTAAATTGTTGACTAGATGTTATTCTTGCAATTAGAAAGATGAATGTTTATAATAAATTTTTAAATTTAATAAAATTTTAAATTAAGCCTATTCTTAATGAAAAAATTTTTGAATAAAATGAATAGTTGTATTTTTTGTAAAATAGTAAATAAAGAAGTTCCAGCTGAAATTTTATATGAAGATGATGAGATAATTGCTTTCAACGATGTTCACCCGATTGCTCCGGTGCATATTCTTATAATTCCTAAGAAACATATAGATTCTGTTAACAGTCTTGAAATAGGTGACGCTAGCTTGATGGGCACAGTTATTTTGGTGGCCAAGAAACTAGCTCAAGATAAGGGAATTGCTAAAGATGGATATAAGTTGCTATTTAGAGTTGGAGAGCATGGTGGCCAAGAAATTCCACATGTACATATACATCTTATAGGTGGCGCGCAATTGCAGGAAGATATTAAACCTATTTAAAAAATATCAAAATATATGGAGTGTAAAAAATTTTTTATACTTCTAAATTTTCATATTTTTATGAAATATATTGAAAGGAGGTTTTTTATATGATTCAAGTAGTAAAAAAAGATAAAGAGAACGCTGAGACTTTGATTAGGAGATTTTCCCGTCGAATTCAACAAAGTGGTGTTTTGAAGCACGCTAGAAAAACTCGTTTTCAAGCTCCGAAAAAAACTAAACGAAAACAGCGAGACGAAGCTTTATATAAAGTAAAGATTCGTAAAGCAATCAATAAGCTTAAAAAAATGGATCGATTTGATGAAGAAGCTTTGAAAAATATTAAGAAAAAAATGGATTAGATAAGATGCTAATTTATTTAGTTAGAAATTATCATAATCAAGATATCAAAAAATCAACATATTAAGATGTTAATGTTCTAGTATATGATTAAAGATAAAATAAAAACAGACTTAATATCTGCAATGAAGTCGGGCGATACTCAAAAGCGTGATGTTTTAAGGATGCTTGACAGTATGATTAAAAACGAAGAAATTGCTAAAAACAAAAGAAAGGAAGGTCTTTCTGAGGAAAAAATTCTTGAAGTAGTAGGACGAGCGGTCAAACAAAGAAAAGATAGCATTTCCCAATATAAAAATGGTGGAAGAAATGATCTCGTTAAAAAAGAACAAGAAGAATTAGATATATTAGCAGAATATTTGCCCAAACAAATTAGTGAAGATGATTTAAGGAAGATTATTCAAAAAATATTGAGAAAAAATAACATAAAAAGTAGTAATGAGTTTGGAAAAGCTATGGGAGTAGTAATGGTTGAAGTAAGAGGAAAGGCTGATGGAGATATGGTTAAAAAAATAGTAGAGGAAGAAATTGAAGCAAATCTTTAGATGTGATGTATTTTAAAATATAGTACCATTTGTATTTTTTATATGAAGATTAAAATAGAGATAAATAATAGTAATGGTTGTAATTTTAGCAAAAAAAAGTTAAGATTAGCTATAGAAAAAACAATTCAACAAAGTTATTTACTTAATTCATCATTTAAGGATGTTATAGTTAGTGTTGGATTTCTCTCCCCCAATCAAATACAAAAAATAAATTGCAAATATCGAAGTAAAGATTATGTTACTGATATATTATCGTTTGCTAATTATGAAGGCAAGTCTGATATTTTAAAAAAAAACAATAGTAAAATTTTTTTGGGAGAGTTATTGATCTGTTGCGAAGATATAAAAAAATATTCCAAAAAAAATAACATTCTTTTCTCTAAAGAATTATATCGTGTGGTCAGTCATGGAACATTACATCTATTAGGGTTTTCCCATAGTAAAAATATGTTCAAAATTCAAGATAAAATTGCTACGGAAATAATATAGTGAAAATACTTCTATTGATATATGATACAGGGACAATGCTGCTATTAGAAAGATAATTAAATAAAATTATGAAACAATATCAAAAAAAACAATTCAGGAAAAGTTTGAAATATGCTTGGAGAGGCTTAGTATATGTTATCAAAAATGAGCGAAATTTTAGAATTGAATTATTTATTGCGTTATTTGTTATAATTATTGCTATTATTTTAAAAATAAAATCATGGGAATTTATAATGACATTACTAATGATTAGTTGGGTTTTAGTGGCGGAATTGGTTAATACTGCATTGGAAAGAGTTGTTGATATTTTAGAACCCAAGGTTCATCCATTTGCTCGTTTAATTAAAGATGTTATGGCTGCTGCTGTTTTATTTTCTTCAATAATGGCAATAATAATTGGTTTAGTAATTTTTGGTCCGTATATATTTAATTTAGCGGAATATTTTTTATAAATCTCTTTGTGTTTATTTTTTTATGACTAGTAATATTATCGCCAGTCTAGATGTTGGTTCTAATAGTGTCAGAATTGTCGTGGCTCAAAATGATAATGATGAATACTTAAAAATTATCGGTGCAGAGGAAGTTGCTTCTGCTGGTGTTCGTCGTGGATCTGTGATTGATATTAAAGAAGCATCACGATCAATAGTAATGGCTTTAGAGAAGGTGGAAAAAAAGAACGATTTTAGAGTGCGAGATGTTGTTCTGGGCATAGGAGGAACGGATATAAAAATTCAAGAAGCAAAAGGTGTTATTGCTATTAGTAGAGCTAACGGTGAAGTTGGGGAGGATGATATCAAGCGGGTTTTGGAGACGGCTCAGAATGTTTCAATGCCTGTAAATAATGAGATAATTCATGCTATCCCTAAAGAATATAAACTTGATGATCAGACTAATATAAGAAATCCTTTAAATATGCATGGCATTCGTTTGGAGGCTGATGTTTTAATGATTGAAGACTCAACAAATCATTTGGATAATTTAGTGAAAAGTGTTGAGCAAGCAAAAATAAATGTGGAAGGTTTGGTCGTAAATTCGTTAGCAGTATCATCAATTGTTCTTGACAAAAATCAAAAAGAATTGGGTGTAGCTATTGTTGATATTGGTAGTGAGACAACATCCGTCGCTGTTTTTGAGGAAGGAGAATTGATAGATATTTCAGTTTTGCCTATTGGTGCCGGACACATTACTAATGATATTGCAATTGGATTAAGAATTTCAGTAAGTTCTGCAGAGAGAATAAAGCTTGAATATGGAAGTGCTTTCCCTAAGCAAATAAATAAACGAGAAAATATTGATTTGTCTGAAATTGATTCGGAAGAAGATGGATTGGTTTCTCGCTATTATGTGGCGGAAATAATTGAAGCGAGAGTTACAGAAATCTTCGAGATGGTTAATGAGGAATTAAAAAAAATGGGTAGAGCTGGGTTATTGCCAGCTGGGATTGTTCTGGCTGGCGGTGGATCAGAGATGCCTGATATAGTAGAGTTAGCTAAAAGCAAATTAGAACTACCAGCAAAAATTGGTTATCCACTGGAGATAAATGGCGTACTTAACGAGGTTGATTCGCCATCATTTTCAACAGTAGTAGGTCTATTGTCTTATTATCGCCAAAATAATTTATTAGACAGAAGAGATGAAAAAAAGTATTCAAAAATATTTTCATCAATTGGTGGTATTGATATAACGAGTACTAAGACAAAAGTTAAAAAATGGGTAGATAGATTTTTACCATAATAGTTCTAAAATAAATTTGACATTTACCATACTATTGTGATAGATTTATATACCAAGGATATAGGTTTCGATTATAATAATAATAAACTTGTTTAGCTCATAAATATAGTAATTTGTAGAAATTAACACTAGATGAGTTGAGACATAATTTAAAAAATATGGCAGAAATTAAACCGGATATAGAAACATCAGCAAAAATAAAAGTAGTTGGAGTAGGTGGCTCAGGGTGTAATGCGGTTAGTAGAATGATTGAAGCAAATATTAAAGGAATTGAATTTGTGACAATAAACACTGATGCACAAGATTTGCATCATTCAAAAGCTAGTGAAAAAGTTCATATTGGAAAAAATCTTACTAAAGGATTGGGCGCAGGAATGAACCCCGAGGTTGGTCGTCAAGCAGCTGAGGAAAACAGGGATGAAATTCAGGAAGTATTAAAAGGCGCAGACATGGTTTTTGTTACTTGCGGATTAGGTGGAGGAACTGGCTCTGGTGCTGCACCGATTGTGGCAGAAACTGCTAAAGAGTTAGGTGCGTTAACTATGGCAGTTGTTACAAAACCATTTAGTTTTGAGGGTGCGCAACGGCAAGCTATCGCCAATGAGGCTTTGGAAAATTTGAAAAAAAGAGTAGATACCTTCATTACAATTCATAATGATAGATTATTATCTATAATAGATAAAAAAGCGACTTTGATAAATTCATTTAAAATCGTAGACGATGTTTTGCGACAGGGTGTTCAGGGCGTCTCAGATTTAATTACTCGACCGGGAATAGTTAATGTCGATTTTAATGATGTTAAAGCAGTAATGGCTGATGGAGGGAGTGCTCTGATGGGAATTGGAATTGCCAGCGGAGAAAATCGTGCTACAGAAGCAGCTAAAGCAGCTATTAATAGTCCACTTCTTGAACTTTCGATTGATGGGGCTAAAGGAGTGTTATTTAATGTCTCCGGTGCAACTGATTTAGGAATGTTAGAAATAAATGAAGCTGCTAATGTTATTACGGAAAATATAGATCCTAATGCTAAAGTTATATTCGGAGCAGTGGCTGATGATAAAATTAGGAAAGGTGATATCCATATTACAGTAGTGGCAACAGGATTTGATGCTGATCACATTAGTGAATCACCAGCAGATATGCTATCTAGAGTTAAAAGTGAAAGTAACGAGGAAAATAATGAAGATAAAAAAGAAGACTTGTCAGAAGATGACCTTAATGAAAAAATAGTATTCCCAAATAAAAAAATGGAGAGCACTATGATTATTGATGAAAAAGTTCAACCTAATTTAAATAAAACATCTTTTCAAAAAAGTGATGATGATGCAGATGATGAATTAGAAATCCCAGCATTTATCAGAAGAAAGATGGGGAAGTAGAATTAAATTAATTGTCTTATAATAAATTAAAAAATTCTAATCGAAAACACTAGTAAATGCACTGGTGTTTTTTTAATTGTGGATAAGTTTGGTTTTTGTTTAAAAATAAGGGGGTTGCACAGAATTTGACTTGTGGTATAATGTCTTTGTAGTACACAATATGTAGTAGAAATTTAACTTGCGTATAAGAACTATTGACATATTAAAAAATATTATTTTGGATTTTAGATAAGATTGAAGACCGAAAATAATAATAATTAAGTGTAATAGATAAATTATGTTGTGTCCCTTTTGCAATTATAGTGAAACTAAAGTTGTTGATTCTCGTGATACTAATGATGGGAAGGTTGTTCGACGACGAAGGGAATGTGAAAAATGTCAGCGACGATTTAGTACTTATGAAGAATTAGAAATAATCCGATTGACTGTCATTAAAAAAAATCAAGTGCAGGAAGAATATGACCAAGATAAAATTATTGCCGGAATTGAACGAGCACTGGAGAAGAGACCTGTCAGTATCGAGAAGCGAAAAAAATTGTTGCAGGAAATTGAATTTAATATTTTTACTCAAGGTAAATCTGAAATCACGACAAAAGAAATTGGAAAAATTATTTTAGAAAAATTATTGAAAGTAGATGAAGTAGCTTATGTGCGTTTTGCTAGCGTATATAAATCATTTGGGAGTATTAAAACATTTCGGAAAGAGCTAGATAAAATAAGTGATGAATAAAAATTGATGAAAAAATAAACAAATTTAAAATAAATAAGATAATAAAGCTAAAAAATAAACAAATGGTTAGAGTGAATAAAATCAAGAGGATAGTAAAAAGAAGTGGGAGAGTTGTTCCATTTAAAGAGGAAAAAGTTGCCAAGGCGGTTTTTAAAGCTCTTGGTGATACAGGAGAAGGTGGGCAAAAAGAAGCAGATAAAATAAGCAAAAAAGTTGTTCAACTACTTAATAAAAATTACAAAAAAGGTTATTTACCAGAGATTGAAGAAGTTCAGGATACGGTGGAAAAAGTTTTAATGATTTTGGATTTTGATGAAACTGCTAAAGCTTATATTCTTTACAGAGACCAGCGTCGAAAAGTGCGAGAAACGGAAGAAGCTCTAAAAGAAGCAGTTGATTTGGTTGATGATTATATTCAAGAGGCGGATTGGCGAGTGAAAGAAAATTCCAATATGGGTTTTTCCCTGCAAGGGCTGAATAATTTTATTTCATCGGCTGTGAGTTCCAAATATTGGATGAACAGAGTTTATACTCGGGATGTGCGAGATGCTCATAATGAAGGTGATTTGCATGTACATGATTTGCAAATGGTGGCAGCCTATTGTTGTGGTTGGGATTTGCATGATTTGTTAATAAAGGGTTTTGGAGGAGTTCCAGGAAAAGTTCATTCTGCTCCAGCAAAACATTTCAGAAGTGCTTTAGGGCAAATGGTTAATTTCATTTATACCTTGCAAGGTGAGGCTAATGGTGCGCAAGCTTTTGCTAATTTCGATACATTATTAGCACCCTTCGTTCATTATGATAAATTGAGTTATAAGGAAGTGAAACAAGCTATTCAAGAATTTGTTTTTAATATGAATGTTCCGACCAGAGTTGGTTTTCAAACTCCGTTTTCAAATATCACTTTGGATATGCAAGTTCCTTCTACATATAAAAACGAGTCAGCGATTATCGGAGGGAAGCCTATAAAGAAAAAATACGGAGAATTTCAAAAAGAAATGGCGATGATTAACAAAGCTTTTGCTGAAGTTATGACAGCTGGTGATTCTCAGAATAGGGTATTTACTTTCCCGATTCCAACTTATAATATCACTAAAGATTTTAATTGGAATGATAAGTCTTTAAATCCAATTTGGGAGATGACTGCTAAATACGGGATGCCTTACTTTGCTAATTTTATAAATTCCGATATGAGTCCCGATGATGCTAGGAGTATGTGTTGTCGATTGCGATTAGATAATAGAGAATTACAGAAACGAGGTGGAGGATTATTTGGGGCAAACCCGATGACTGGGTCAATTGGTGTGGTAACAATAAATATGCCACGAATTGGTTATTTGGCAAAAGATAGAAAAGAATTTATTGAGAGATTGGATGTTCTTATGGATATTGCAAGAAACAGCCTTGAATCAAAAAGAATATTTATTGAAAAATTGACAGAAATGGGATTATATCCTTATTCACGTCATTATTTGCAAGATATTAAGCTAAAAAGAGGAACATATTGGGGAAATCATTTTTCTACGATTGGTTTGGTAGGTATGAATGAAGCAATATTGAATTTGTTAGGAAAAGATATTACAACTAAAGAAGGAAACCGTTTCGCACAAAGAGTGCTTAATCATATGCGAAACAAAATGATAAAATATCAGAAGGAAACGGATAATATGTATAATTTGGAAGCGACGCCGGCAGAAGGAACGACTTATCGATTGGCAAAATTAGATCAGAAAAAATATCCAGACATAATTTTTGCTAATGACGATGTAGTTAAAAATGATAAGGCGGAGCCATATTATACAAATTCTTCACAATTACCAGTTGGGCATACAAGTGATATCTTTGAAGCTTTGGATTTACAGGATAATTTGCAAACTAAATACACCGGCGGAACAGTGCTACATGGATTTTTAGGAGAAAAAATTAATGATATTGAAGTAGTTAAGAATTTAGTGAAGAAAATTGCGACCAAATATTCATTACCGTATTTTACATTTACGCCGACATTCAGTGTTTGTCCAGAACATGGATATTTGACAGGAGAACATTGGACTTGTCCGAAATGTAAAGTAAAATTGGATAAAAAAGCGGTAAAATTTGAAAAGGTAGTGTAAAAACTTAAAACAATTAATTTGCTCTATAAGTTTAGAGTATTTAAAATAAAATTAATAAAAAATAAAAATAACGAAGGTGAGACATTTTTAAATTATATAAGTTAAAAATGGCTTACTTATCTAGTTAATTAACTAGAATATTTCGTAAAAACAATATGGAAGAAACAAAAAAAATAATTTGTCATGATTGTGACAGAACTCTTAAGAAGGGCGATGAATTTGTTCGTTTCGAAAAAACAGAAAAAGAAGATTTAATCAAATGTCGAGAGTGCTATGAAAAAAATCCGGTAATGGAAAACTATAAAGAATGTGATGTTTATTCTCGCGTAGTTGGATTTCATACACCAATTCAAAGATGGAATAAAGGAAAGTCTGAAGAATGGAAAGATAGAAAAACTTTTGTAGTGGAGGCTACTAGTGGTTGTGCTAGCTGTTAACTTAGAAATAAAGGGCGGACACTTTGTGTTCGCCCTTTATTATTATCCTGGAAAATGCTAGGATAGATTAAGAATTTTAATAATTATTTTTTATGTTATGATTATTGCAAAAAAACACAGTATCGAGAATTTAAAGCAAAAAGGAAGCTTTGTTTTAGTTTTAAACAATGGAGCGGAAATTGATGGACAAGCGGAAGCGATGTTGCAAGCTTTACATTCACGGTCAATAGGTGGAATTAAACATCATTTAAAAATTCTGAAAGAAAAAGGCGCAGAGAATTTTATGGAGCAATTTTATGTTGGCTATGGACATAAATCAATTGGCGATTGTGGGAGTGCAACAGTTTTTATTGAAGGGATTTCAATTGTAGCAAAAAAAGCAATTCAAGATTGGCGCTTATATTCAGGACAAACTTCCTCTACTCGATATCTCAATTTTTCCAAGCAGAAGTTTTTAAATCCGATTAAAACAAAAGATGGTGAAAAAATACAGGAAAATTGGCGAGAGTTTTATTTGAAATTGCAAAAACCATTACAGGAACATTTGAAAAAACAATTTCCACGAGCGGAGGAAGAAAATGAAAATATCTATAATAAGGCGATTATTGCACGAGCTTTTGATAGTACTCGTTGTTGGTTACCTGCTGGTACGTCGATAAATACATCCTGGAGAATGAATTTTCGACAATTTTCTGATGAGCTAATGATGTTGCGACATCATTCGTTAGCAGAAGTTAGAGATGTTGCTGAAAAAACAGAAAAGGCTTTGAGAAAATTATATAGTAGTTCTTTTGGACACAAAAGATTTCCAAAAACTGAAAAATATAATGAATATCTAATGCGAAAAAAATATTATTTTGAAAATTCTCAGGCTAAAGATTTTAAATTATTGTTTAATAAAATTGATAAAAAATTATTAAAGAATTATAAAACAGTTTTAAAAAAGCGACCACCAAAAACAGAATTGCCAATGAGTATTGCTGAATGTGGTGTAGTTGGTTATGAGTTTTTATTGGACTTTGGTTCTTGGCGAGATTTGCAAAGGCATCGTTCGGTAGCACAGAGAATGCCATTATTGACTTTGCGACATGGATTTAATGACTGGTATTTGAAACAATTACCGGAGAGTTTGCAAGAAGAGGCTAAGGAATTTTTGAAAGAACAAATAAAGCTAATTAAAAAATTGAAAGTTGATAAATTTGAAAAACAATACTATATTCCGATGGGCTATCAAGTTCCTTGTCGAGTGGTCGGTGATTTGAAAGCGTTGACTTATTTAGTGGAATTGCGTTCGACAAGATTTGTTCATCCGACATTGGTTAAACAAATATTAAAAATGATTACTAGCCTCAAGAAGCTTTTTGCTAAAGATGGTTTGGTTTTACACATCGACAAAACACCAAATCAGTTTGATATTAAAAGAGGCGAACAGGATATTGTTAGTAAATAGAATGTATAAAGTGGAATGCAATAAGTAGTGAGTAATAAAAATTATGAATAAAAAAATGAAAATTTATTTTACTGGATCAATTAGGGGCGGGCGTGATGATAGAAAAAATTATTTGAAAATAATTAAATATTTACAAAAGTACGGAAAAGTTTTAACTGAGCATATTGGTGATAGTGAGATAACCAATATTGGAGAAAATAATTTTTCTAGTAAATATATTTATAAAAGAGATATTAATTGGTTAAAAAGTGCGGACTTTATAGTAGCAGAAGTGTCAGTGCCTTCATTAGGGGTTGGTTATGAAATAGCAAAAGCGGAAAAATCACAAAAGAAAGTACTATGTTTATATAAAAAGGGGAGCAATAAGAAATTATCAGCCATGATAGCTGGGAGTGATGGTAGTACTGTTAAAATATATGGCAATTTAAAAGAGGCTTCTAGTGTTATTGATAAATTTTTTAAAAAAAACAACTAGTTATGAAAAAGAGTTTATCTGTCGATAGGCAGGGAAAATTTATTGTGATTGAAGGGATTGATGGAAGCGGAAAAAAGACGCAGACAAAACTGCTGATTAAGCGATTGCGTCGGGAAGGGTTTAAAATAAAGACTATTGATTTTCCGCAATATGAGAAAAACTTTTTTGGAAAATTTATTGGCGAGTGTCTATCAGGCAAACATGGAGATTTTGCTAAACTTGATCCAAAAATTGCTTCGGTTTTGTATGCGGCGGATAGATTTGAGGCGAGTGGCAAAATAAGAAAATGGTTGGCGGACGGATGTATTGTTATTGCTGATCGTTATGCTAATTCTAACCAAATTCATCAAGGTGGAAAAATTTCAAATCCTAAAAAGCGAAAGGAGTTTCTGGATTGGTTAAAAAAAATGGAGTTTAAGATTTTTAAGATTCCTCAACCGGATGCGGTAATATTTTTAAATGTTCCGTTAAAAGTAAGTTTAAATTTACTTAAAAATAATGATGCCAAAAAACGAAAAGCATATTTGAATGGAAAAAAAGATGCACACGAAAGCGATCCACAACATTTAATAAATGCTAGAAGAAGTGCTTTAAATCTGGTTAAGTATAATAAAAATTGGCTAAATATAAAATGTGTTGAAAGAGGAAGATTGTTAAGCATTGAGGAAATTGCGGAAGTTGTTTGGAAAGAGGTGCATAAAATAATTTAAAGATAATTTTTCAAATTTTATGGAATATGATGTAATAGTTGTTGGTGGTGGGCCGGCGGGAATGATGGCGGCAGGAATAGCTGGTCAAAATGGACAGAGAGTTTTGTTGCTGGAAAAAAATCGAGAACTGGGAATAAAATTATTGATGACGGGAAAAGACCGTTGTAATGTAACACATTATAGCGAGAAGCCAAATGATTTAATTGAAGCCTATGGCAGGAATGGGAGATTTCTCTATTCTACTTTTGCTAATTTTTCTAATCTGAATATAATTGATTTTTTTGAGAAACGGGGTGTGAAGATGAAAGTTGAAAGAGGAGATAGAGTGTTCCCAGTGAGTGATAAATCAATCGATGTCAGAAAGGCACTACTTAATTTTTTACGAGAAGGCAAAGTTGAAATTAGGACGGAACAAACTGTTAGAGAAATTACTAAAAGCAAGAAAAACTCAAACAATGGTTATTTTGTAAATAAAATAATTCTTGTTAATGGAGAAAAATTAAAAGCTAAAAAATACATTATTGCTACTGGCGGACTTTCTTATCCGACGACTGGCTCAACTGGTGATGGTTATGACTGGGCGAGAAAATTGGGGCATAGCATTGTTTCGCCTCAGCCGGTTTTGTCGCCGATTGTTTTAAAAGATGATTTTATTGAAAAGTTAGAAGGATTAAGCTTGCGCAATGTTGAAATAAGTGTTTTCAAAAATACTGCTAATAGTTCTGCAAAAGTTATTTCAAGATTTGGTGAGGCTTTGTTTACACAAGAAGGGATTAGTGGTCCGATAATTTTGGATATGAGTAAGAAAGTCGGGGAATTATTGCGAGAAATTAAAAAAGAAAAAGTGGGAGAAATAATTTTGAAGATTGATTTTAAGCCGGCGTTGGATTTTGAGAAACTGGATAAAAGAATTCAGCGAGATTTTCAGCAAGGAAATAATAAGCAGTTTAAAAATATTTTAGATAAATTATTACCTAAAAAAATTATTCCAATTATTATTAAATTATCAAAGATAGATCCAAATAAACAAGTAAATTTAATAACAAAAGAAGAAAGAAAAAATTTAGTTCTACTATTAAAAGAATTTCCTTTGCAGGTAGATAGGCTGGTTGGATTTGATAAGGCAATTATTACGACAGGAGGGGTTGATCTAAAAGAAGTTAATTCTAAAACAATGCAATCTCGTTTAGTTAAAAATTTATATTTTACGGGAGAAATATTGGATTTGGATGGTCCGACTGGAGGTTATAATTTGCAAATTTGTTGGAGTACCGGTTGGACGGCAGGAAACGAAATAGATGATTGATTTTTTAGTACAGTAAGTGGTAGAATAGGAGTATCAATTAAGATAATTCTTATGGCAAAAAATAAAAACAAAAAAATAAAAGTGGGAATATTTCACTATAGGGTTGGCAAAACAGATGGGGTTTCTTTGGAGATAGAAAAGAGACGAGAAATTTTAACTAAACATAATTGCGATGTAAAATTAATTGCCGGACCCAACAGTATTGGAGCTGATTATATAATTAAGGAACTTGAGTGGGATAGTCGAGAGATGGCTATTATTAAAGAAAATAGTTTCAAAATTCCCAGCAGAAAAATATTGACTAGTATTGAACTTAGTAAAAAAATAAATAAAATAGCTAAAACGATAAAACATAAACTTGAAATTATTCAAAAAAAAGAAAACTTTGAATATATTTTGGTACATAATATTTTTTCATTTGGCGGACACATTCCCGCAAGTAAAGCTTTTTTAGAGTGGATCGAAGAGAATAAAATAAAATGTCTGGCAACCAGTCACGATTTTTACTGGGAGAGAAAAGAATTCCAGGTGCCCAGAAATAAATTTATTGAAAAATATTTGCAAAAATATATGCCACCGAAAAGTAAATATATTCAGCATATTGTTATAAATTCAATTGCGGAAAAGAAAATAAAGAAAAGAAATGGTATTGATGCTAAAACTATTGGTGATATTTTTGATTTCGACCAAAAAGAATGGGAACGTGATAAATTGAATAAAAAATTCTTGAAACAATTTAAAATAAAACCTAGTGATATTATTGTTTTACAAGCGACAAGAATTGTTCCCAGAAAGGGTATAGAGATAGCTATAGAATATACTAGGGAATTGCAATTAAAAATAAAAAGTTTAACTAAAAAAAGTATTTATAACGGGAAAAAAATTACCAAAAATTCAAAAGTTGTTTTAGTAGTTGCAGGATATGCGGAAAAAGAAAACAAAAAATATTTGACCAAATTAAAGAGACTTGCAATCGAGAAAAATATTTCAATACGATTTGTTGCGGATTATGTATCTGCAGAAAGAGAGTTTACTAGGAATGGTAAATTGAAAAAATTTTCTCTTTGGGATATCTATACCCATGCTGATTTGATAACATATCCCAGCTTGTGGGAAGGATGGGGGAATCAATTTATAGAGGCAATTTTTGCTAAAAAACCGATTGCTGTTTTTGAATATCCTGTATTCAAATCTGATATTAGAAAAGAGGGATATAATATAGTGTCATTCGGTGATAAATTTGTGGTAGACAAAAAAACAGGTGAAATTTCATTGCCAAAAGGTGCAATGAAAAAGGCTGTAGACAAAACAATTTGTAATTTGCTGAATAAGAAATTGAAAAAAAGAGCAGAACGAAATTTTAAAATAGGAAAAAAATATCACAATTATGAAATTTTAGAAAAATTTCTTTTAAGTATTATTAATGATATTAATGCAAAAGAGGTGGAAGGAATATAGCGTGTTTGGACTTCATTTAAAAATAGTGAGATACAACTTCATTAGTGGTGTTTTTTGAAATTGTTTATTTTTTTTGATATGCTATAGCCTTTTTCGGTGTCTAGAATCAAGAAGCCCCTTGCTTCTATTTTTTTTCTTAAAGAATCAGCTTCTTGAAAGTCTTTATTTTTTCTAGCTAGCTTTCGTTCTTCAGCAAGTTTTATTATTGTTTTTGGAATAGTCCCTTTTTCTTTAGTTATAATTTGCAAACCGAAAACTTTATTCATTTTTTCCCAGAGAGATAGGACTTCTTTTGCTTGTGCTTTTGATAATTCATTGGTAGATATTTTTTTATTTATTTCAGAAATTAATTCATATAATATACTGAATGCGAGTGGGGTGTTTAGGTCATCATTCATTGCTTTCTCAAACTTCTCAAGAATACCCGTGATTATTTTTTGAAAATTACTTTTAGAAATAACTGTTTGTTGAGTGGAATTTTTAGAAGTATTTTTTAAGGTCATGACAAACTGAGAAATTTTTTCCATATTTTTTTGTGCTTGCCGAAGAGCTTGCCAAGAAAAATTTAATTGAGAACGATAATGAGAAGAGAGAAGTAAAAGACGTAAATCCATAGCTGAAAAACTCTTTTCTTTAATATCTTCTAATGTATAGAGATTGCCCTTAGATTTACTCATTTTTTCTCCTTCAACAAGTAGATGTCGAGTATGTACCCAGTAATTTGCGAATTTTTTCCCGGTCCAACATTCTGTTTGAGCAATTTCCGCTTCGTGGTGTGGAAAAATATTATCCTCACCACCGGTATGAATATCCATAGTTGCTCCCAAGTATTCTGTGCTCATCGCAGAGCACTCAATATGCCAACCTGGATAGCCTGTGCCCCAAGGACTATCCCACTTCATTAAATGTTCTTTAGGAGCTTTGAGCCACAAGGCAAAATCCCATGGATTTTTTTTGTCAGGATGTTCTTCAAGTCTAGCCCCAATTTTTAAATTTTCTAAAGTGTTTCCTGAAAGTTTTCCGTAATCTTTAAATTTTTTGATATCAAAAAAAACATTGCCGTTTTTTTCATAGGCGTACTCTTTAGCAATTAGGTCGCCAATAATTTTTATCATTTGACTGACATGAGCGGTAGCGCGCGGAAAATATTGTGCCGGAATAATATTCATTTCCTTTTCCTTTTCCTTAAAATATTCTTCGTAAAAACGTGCAACTTCTTTAGGCGACTTTTCTTCTTCTTTGGATTTTTTGATAAGCTTATCCTCTCCACTATCGCCTTGAGCAATATCATCATTGGTTAGATGTCCAACATCGGTAATGTTTTTGATATGACGAACTTCAAAACCGAGATATTCCAAATATCTTCTAATAATATCTGCTGTCAGATAAGAACGGATATTTCCAATATGAATATATCCATAAACTGTCGGACCACAAGTGTAAATACCAACTTTTCCCTTTTGTAAGGGTTTGAATAATTCTTTTTTATTTGTGAGAGTGTTGTAAATGTGAAGCATTATTTAGAATTATTTAAAACCATTTTTTAAATTTAAATATTATAACAGTAAATAGTGAAATCACGAGCATAATTCCCATATGAATCCAGAATCCATAAGGATTATTTCCAAAAGGAATGTCCGCACTCATAGCCAGAATATTTGAATAAACTGTCATTGGCAACATTATGGCGGAAAAAATTGTTAAAACTTTCATTGTAAGATTTAATTTGTTGGAGAGGAGAGAATTATTTGTTTCTTCCAGTGATTCAATTGTTTCCTTGGCACTTTCTAATGAACTCCAGAGACGAATATTTGTGCCGATTAAATCTTGGTAATAGGCTCGTAATTCTATAGGAATAAATTTTGTATCCATTTGTGCCAATGATTCTAAAATTGATCGCTGTGGTTTTAGAGCGCGACGAAAATTTAATACATCTCTTTTGGCAATGGAAATTTCTCTAACCATTTCTTTTTCATCTCCATTGAAAACATGTCGTTCAATATCATCTATATTTTTGTGGATGCGGTCAAGTCTCGGGAAACAAGAATCAATTAGAATTTCCAAAAGATGATAAAGCAAATGAGCCGGCGTTTCTCGCATATATATGCGTCGTTGACCTTCACTATTATGAAGCTTATTAAAAAAGTCTGTCAGTTGATAAATATTGTGACTGTGTCCAGTTATTAGAGTGTTTTCCGTAATAACAATATCCAATTCTCCAGAATAGGTTGTTCTTTCCTTAACATCATATAAAGGAATGTGAACTGTCAAAAAAACACAATTTTTGTATTCCGTTGCTTTGGGGCGAATGGTTGGTGTGACAAATTCTTCAATCGCCAATGGATGAATATTAAAATTATCCTGAAGATAATCGGTATCCGTTTTATCCGGTTTTTCAAAATCTAGCCAACTGAAATTTTTAAAAGTGATTGTCCTCATTTTGTTTTTATGTTATTTTTATTTATATTACAGAAAGTCTTGTAAACAAATTCATTATATAATATATTTAAATGATTGGCAAAATAAAATGAAAAAAATTATTCTATTTTTAATTAGATTTTATCAAAGAGTATTTTCCTTGGATCAAGGGATATTCAGTTTTTTATTTTCCGAAAGATTTTGTCGTTTTCACCCAACCTGTTCCGAATATACTTATCAATCCGTAGACAGATTTGGAATTTTCAAAGGGAGTTGGCTGGGCTTTAAACGAATAATTAGGTGTCATCCATGGAACGATGGAGGCTACGACCCAGTGCCAAAGAAGAAAAAGAAAGGAAAATAGAGGTTATAAGTTTATTGAAATTAGCGCAGAAATGTGGTATAATTAAGTTATGAATAGGCAGATCGATAATAAAATCCCTAGTTTTTTGAAGCCATTTTTATGGTCGTACGATTTATCGCGTTTGGATTTGGCAAAACATAAAAAAATTATTATTAAAAATATTCTTGACTACGGAACAGAAGAAGCGACAAATTGGCTAAAGAAAAATTATTCAGAACGAGATATTAAGGAAGCAATACAACAAACAACTAGAACCGAATGGAGTAAAAAATCTATAAACCTGTGGTCTTTTATTTACAATGTTCAACCAAAAGAGACTAGATTTTAGAAATATGTTTTATAATATTCTTGACGAAAAAAGAAAAGATATATTGCCACTATTTAGAAAACTGAAAAATAAGTTTTATTTGGCTGGCGGAACAGCTTTGGCTTTGCAGTTGGGTCATCGAGATAGCGTTGATTTCGATTTTTTTTCTGAAGATGAATTTGATACGCGAGAATTATTTGAAAAGTTAAAAATACTTTTTCAAGATTTTGAAATTAAAAAAGTTCAAGATGAAAAAAATACATTGACTATTATCGTTGATAAAAATGTGAAGTTGAGTTTCTTTACTTATGAATATACGCTTTTAAACTCATTGCTAGACGAAAAATATATTAGATTAGCATCCTTAGAAGATATTGCATGTATGAAATTGTCGGCAATTGTTAGTCGTTCTACGGAAAAAGATTATGTGGACTTATATTTTATTTTGCAAAATTATAAATTAAAAGATTTATTAAATTTATCTAAGAAAAAATTTCCTACTTTGGATACAAATTTAATTATCAAAAGCTTAACTTATTTTGATGATATTATTGAAGAAGAAATTATTTTCAAAAATAACAATAATATTTCATTAGTTGAAATTGAAACTTTTTTAGAAAAAGTAGTGAGAGATTATTTAAAAAAATAATATTTTATTGAATAATATTTTCATATTGTCACTAGAATCTAATAATGGTGATTTTTTAGTAACGTACCATGGTACGTTACTTGGTACGTTACCCAGTGTATTGCTTAATATTGCTATTTACTTTTTGAAAAATAAAAACAGTTAATTGCTCCAGTTAATTATTTGTCTGCCTGTCTTTGGATGGAAACCATGTTGAGTCCCTGTCTATCGGTAAGCAAGTAAATCTATCTATTAGCATTTTTGAAATTGTAGTGAAATGGAGGTTAGCGAAGTGAAAGAAATTTGGACAGAGCCTGCAAGGCGTAGTCTCTTAATTGCTGTTATGTGTTTTTTCTGTAAGAAAAAATGCTGGAGAAAATTTTTAATTTTCGCAAGCACAGTATGACGCAGGGATGGACGTTAGAAGTAATATTTATTAAGTAAGAATAATAGTTCGGGATGGAATTTTTCTCCATTATTTACCATTTTTTTAATTTTTTGTATTGTAAAAAAATCAACTTTGTTAACAACTTCTTTATCTGGATGAAATGGTCCATTAAAAATGGACTTAAATGTAAATAAAAATTTATTTGGAGTACCTTCTGCTTCATAATAATCTTTATTAAATTCTTCAATTTCACTAGTTAAACCTAATTCTTCTTGATATTCTCTTAGGGCAGCATCTTTATAAGATTCTTTAGATTGCACATGACCTCCAACAGTTGTTGACCAATGATTTGGACAAAATGAAACTTGCTTGCTTCTTAATTGTAAAGCCATTTCATTTTTATTGTTAAATATTAAAATGTGTACAATTCTATGACATAACGATTTTTTGTATATGTCTTCTCTAGAAGCAACTCCAATTACTTCATCTTTTTTATTTACAATGTCTAAAAATTCCATCTAAATAGTATTAATTATTTACTTAAATATAAAAGTTATGTTAGTCCGTCTCGAGTAATATTGCACATAACGTTCATCGATGAAGCGAAGTTTTATTTACTCTTTATTATTGTTTCTCTTTGAGCGAAACGGAAGAGAAAGGTTTAATAAATGTAAATTTCTGGAATTGCATATACTTTGTTATGTGATGCAACATCTGAAAATTTATTTTTGTTTATTAAAATTTAAAAAGTCATATTTTCTGAAGGCTTGAGTAAGATTTGGGCGGGTAATTTCACTAACTCTAGTATGGCATACACAACTAGCCGTCTATCCGGTTGTTATATGAAGCCACGAAACGCGAGCCCCTGCCTACCGGCAGGCAGGCAAGTCTATCCTTGCATTATTTGGAACCGAGCTCGCGAGGTTTCAAATAACTGGTTTTTATACAAACTTTTTAGTCTTTAATAATTTAAGTTTGTATATTATGCCTACTGTAAAAAGTAGTATTTTTTTGTTTCGTAAGTTAATTTTATTATAACAAACTATTTTTTTAAAAACAATGAAAAATGTTGGAGAGAAAATAATCTAGGACCGTCCTAGACATCCCTTTTTTTAAAATTAAAAAACTTGCAATTTTATTTAGATACTGATAGTATATCAATATAATTTGATATAGTTGATATTAATATTATGAAATGTTTTTGTAAAACCAATCAAAGCACAAAACAGCTTTCGGAAACTGTTTTATTTTTAAAGGCGGTTTCTGACGAGAATCGTTTGAAAATTATTTGCTTCTTAAATAAGGGTGAAAAATGTGTTTGTGAGATTGTAGAATTTTTAGAATTACCTCAAAATCTCGTGTCTCACCATCTAAAGATTTTGAGAAATCAAAACATTCTTATTTCGAGAAAGAATGGCTTAAATGTTTTTTATTCAATTAATCAAAAGAATATATCAAATATTATAAACTTTTTTAATTTTTTAATTTTAAAATCATGAAAAAAATAAATATCCAAGTTTTGGGTGCAGGTTGTCCGACCTGCAAAACTCTTTATGATAAAGTTTTGGAAGTTGCCAAAAAAATTAATTCAACACTAGAAGTTGAATATATTACTGATGTTACAAAAATTGTAGAATTGGGAGCTATGAGTAGTCCAGTGTTTGCAATTGACGGAGAAGTTATAACAGCTGGAAAAATGCCCAATGAACAGGAAATCAAAGATGTTATTTTAGAGAAATTAAACTCTTAAGTTATGAATATTTTCTATCCTTTTAAATGGCTGGCTGATTATATTACTTTTAATGTATTTTCGCTAGAAGTAGGTTCTCATTTGGGTGGTTCTGTGCAGTTCTTTTTTTATGATTCTTTTAAAATTGTTGCTCTCATTTTATTTATTACTCATTTTATGAGTTTGCTCAGATACTATCTACCAATTGAAGAATTAAGAAATTTCCTTACTAAACATAAGTTTTATGGATTAGATTATTTTTTGGCGACAATTTTTGGAGCTATTACTCCCTTTTGTTCCTGTTCATCAATCCCTTTATTTATCGGTTTTATTGAAGCAAGAGTTCCATTAGGGGTTACTTTTGCTTTTTTAATAACATCTCCGTTAATTAATGAGGTGGCTTTGGCTTTGTTTGTTGGAATGTTTGGTTTGAAGATTACATTTTTTTATGTTTTGGCAGGAATAACTGTTGGAATGTTTGGCGGTTTTGTTATTGGAAAGTTACATTTGGAAAAATATGTAGAAGACTTTGTTTGGAAAATACATAGTCAAAGACAAAACTTTAGAAAAAAAGAAATTCCATTTTCTAAAGTTTTAAAAATTATTTCCACAGAAGCTTTAACAATAACAAGAAAAATTATTTTTTATGTTTTGATCGGTGTTGGGCTCGGAGCATTTATTCACGGTTTTGTTCCACAGGGATTTTTTGAAAAATATTTGCAAAAAGCTGGTTGGTGGGGGGTTCCATTAGCTGTAATTTTGGCTGTTCCTCTTTATTCAAATGCCAGTGGCGTTATTCCTATCATAGAATCCTTAGTTACAAAAGGAGTCCCTCTTGGTACAGCACTGGCTTTAATGATGGCAATTGTGGGAATATCACTGCCTGAAGCATTAATTTTGAAAAAAATAATGAAGTGGCAATTGCTAGCGATTTTTTTTGGTATAGTAACTTTGGGAATAATTATAATTGGTTATTTGTTTAATTTATTTTTATAAATAGTAATCTAATCTAGGACCGTCCTAGACATCTAATCTAGGACCGTCCTAGACATCTACTTAAAAACAGTCTTTCCCCAGGCTGTTTTTATCTTATTTATAGAGAAAATAATCTAGGACCGTCCTAGACAAAAAATAATTATTATTTTAGAATGATGTATATGAGTAGAAGAGAAAAAATAATTATTGGAGAATATTATCATATTTTTAATCGTGGAGTAGAGAAACGAAAAGTGTTTAATAATAACAGAGATTATTCACGTTTTGTTAACGCGATGATTCTTTTAAATATTGAAAAGTCATCTAAAATGCCTTCCAAAAAAATTGATATTAATGATTATCCCTCTGATAATGAGAGATTGGTGGACATCGTCGCATATTGCTTAAATTCAAATCACTTTCATTTTATTTTAAAGGAAAACAAAAAAAACGGTATCGCAACCTTTATTAAAAAAGTGTGTACAAGCCACGCGATGTACTTTAACAAAAAATATAAAAGATCAGGAGTATTATTTCAAGGAAGATTTAAGTCAAAACACATAGATTCAAATGATTTATTATTATATTTATCGGCTTATGTAAATTGTAATAGCCAAATTCATAGAGTGAAAGATGCTGAAGAATATCTATGGTGTAGTTTTCCTGAATATTTAGAAAAATCTGAACCTAGTGTATGTCAAAAAGATATTATCATTAATCAGTTTAAAGACTCAAATAAATATAAGAAATTCTGCTTAGAAAAAATTATTGGAATGATAGAAAAGAAGGATGACGAAAAGCTATATTTTTTAGAGTAGAACAGCTCCAGATGCTACAGCTTCTAGGACCGTCCTAGACATTTATTTTTTAGAGTAGAACAGCTCCAGATGCTACAGCTTCTAGGACCGTCCTAGACATTTACTTTTTCTTGAATCTCATACACGCTGTTAAGTGATGTAATTATAATTTTTTACTATCCTTATTATTATCAATTTTTTTCGAACCGAATATTATATAAAGGAATACTTTATAGTACAAAACAATAATGATAGCAAATACTGCAATGATTAATAGAAACATTTTTATAATATAAAGAGTTGTAAGAAAATCTGATTTTTCATAGAAAACCAAATCTTTATAGAATAATGAATCTGGTCCTACAGGCTCTAAAAATCTAAATTTTCCATTTTCTTGTCCATTGCCATCATACCGCGTGTATGCATCAGGAATTAAACAATTTATATTATTTTTTTTAATATAATTTGTGTAGGTTTCTATTGGGACATCATTTCTTCCATATACATCCCTAATGTACAAGGTATTAATACCACTTTTGTTTTGTACTTCGGCAATTCTGTTCTCAAGATCACTGGAACAATAAATATCGTCATAAAGTGAGTCGTCTTCATTTGAATTAAGTGAATATGAGCGATCGCGCTCCCCAACTCTTTCATTGGACATTTTTAGTTCACGAATTTGTTTAACCGCTGGCGTTATTCTTTCTTCAACAGAATTGACGACTTTCCATTGTGGTATGTACGGATGATTCGTAGAAAAAAGGTCATCATACGTTGCATAAAGTGCCCAAACGAATGAAACTAAAAAAATTACCAAAAGAAGTCTATGCCACCAACGACTACTTAAACTAAGGTCTTTTCGAAAAAAATTGTTTTTCATAAGAGTAAAAAATTATAATTAGTTCATTTAATGCTACGGCTAAACGAAGTCTTGTGAGGGAGTGAAAGAAAAAAAGAAATGAAATTTTCTTTTTTCTTGAATGACTGAACAAGATTTGCCTGCCTGCTGATAGATAGGAGCGGGTCATTTCACTAATTATATAATAACACAATTTCCAGCCGTTTAGTCAGTTGTTATCAGAAGCCATACCAAACTGAGTCAAGTTTAGTTGTGGCATTATCAAAAACCGTAGCGAAGCGGAGGTTTTTGATAACTACAGTTGTAAGCGAAGTTTTTGAAATTCATTATTATATTAATATTCATTTCATAAATTTGGAGAAGATATTTTTTACTCTTAATTCCGCATTAGCGGAATTGCTTTTATATAATAAATTTAATTTTTACTCCCATTTTTTGACGAGATTTTCAAATTCTTCATATGAACCTGTATGTTGTGGCTCTGCACCAAAAACAAAAATTTCTCCTCCTCCTGTGTTTATTAACAAATCTTCTATCAATTCGCCTGAAATTGTACGCAACTTCCATCTCGCTCCCTCTGAATAATCTTTTTTAGTTAAGGTAGTCATATCATTAGGCGAATTAAAATCAATTGCAGAGACACCAATATACAAACATTTTTTTGCTTTTGGACTATAAAAAACTTTTTGAATTTTGCTAATTATTGTGTCTGTGTCCTTACTATAATTATCATTATTATATTGGATTGCATCCTTTTGTTTTTCACACTCTAAATTTCTTCCAAAATATTGATTTGAACAACCAGCCAATAAGACAACAGCAACTAAAAGCAAAAAAATGTTTAATGGTTTCATATATTTTAGGTTAATCATAAAAATTAAATTTATTATATAAAAGTTGGGGCGTTAGCTCAAGAGTAAAAACATATTTCAAATAACTGGTTTTTATACAAACTTTTTAGTCTTTAATAATTTAAGTTTATATATTATGTCTACTGTAAAAAGTAGTATTTTTTTGTTTCGTAAGTTAATTTTATTATAACAAACTAAATTTTTAAAAACAATGAAAAATGTTGGAGAGAAAATAATCTAGGACCGTCCTAGACATCTCTTTTTTTAAAAGTTTTCCACAGGGTAGAGAGGTTAATTTGTTGACGAATGTGGGCTGGTGGGGTAGAATTGCATTGTAATGTTAAAAAGTGGGTTGTAGTGGGTAAGAACTATCAGAACTTTTTTATTGTGAATTTAAATAGGTATTTAAATTATTTTACAACTTAAGACTCAGGTATATGTTTATTGGAGAATATCAACATACAGTAGATCCAAAAAAGCGGGTGGCATTGCCATCTAAGTTTCGAGGTGAGTTGGGGAGCAAGGTTGTGGTAACTAGGGGAATGGATAAGTGTTTATTTGTGTATCCATTAAAGACTTGGGAAAAGTTGGCGGAAAAATTGGGAAATTTGCCGGTTGGAGAAGCGGGAACTAGAAGTTTTATTCGTTTGATGTTGGCCGGAGCGATTGATGTGGATATTGATAAACAAGGAAGAATTCTGATTCCGGATTATTTAAAAGAATACGCGGGTTTTAAAAAAGATGTGACAGTGGCGGGACTTTTTGATCGATTGGAAATTTGGGACAAAACTAAATGGAATAGTTATAAAACGAAAGCTGAAAAAAACAGTGATGAGATTGCGGAGCAGTTGGGTAAATTGGGAGTCTATTAAAGTAATTTAGAAGTAAATAAATGTCTATTCATAAAACGGTTTTACTGAGAGAGGCGGTGGAAAATTTGAATTTAAAAAATGGAAATGTCGTTGTAGATGCGACTTTGGGTGGCGGAGGACATTCTTTGGAAATATTAAAAAAAATTTTGCCGGACGGAAAATTGATTGCCATTGATAGAGATGAAAGAGCGATTAAAAATTTTAAAAATAAAATAGAAAGTGAAAAAATACGAAATTTGAAAATTGGAGAAAATTTAATTTTAGTGAATGATAATTTTTCTGAGATTGCGGAAATTTTGAAAAATATCGGAGTTGAAAAAGTGGATGCGATGTTGGCGGATTTCGGACTTTCTTCTGACCAGTTGGATGATAAAAATCGGGGATTTAGTTTTTTGCAAGAAGGAAGGTTAGATATGCGGATGTCTTTAGAAAATAAATTGACGGCGGAAGATATTGTAAATGATTATTCGCAAGAAGAACTGCTGAAAATTTTACGAGAATATGGTGAGGAAAAATTTGCCAGAAGGATTGTTGAAAAAATTGTTAAAAAAAGAATTGAAAAGAAAATTGAAACCACAACTGAATTAGTAGAAATAATAGATGAAGCAGTTCCGGAAATATACAAGCGAAAGAAAATTCATCCAGCGACGAAAACATTTCAGTCTTTACGAATTGAGGTTAATAAAGAATTGAAAAGTATTAAAAAATTTATTAGAAATGCTGTTCAGAAATTAAAAGCAAAAGGAAGATTGGTTGTTATATCTTTTCATTCTGGAGAAGATAGAATTGTGAAAAATATTTTTAAAGATTTGAAAACTGAGTGTGTGTGTCCACCGGAATTTCCAATTTGTAAATGCGATAAAAAGGCTGAAATAAAAATTATCAGCAAAAAGCCGATTGTGGCAAGTACTGAAGAAGTTGGACAGAACCCAAGAGCGCGAAGCGCGAAAATGCGAATAGTTGAAAAATTAAAATAAAAAAAATAAAAAAATAAAAAAATGTCAAAGAAAGAAAATAAAAAATTTCAAAATGGTTTTGTTAAAATGAAAATTGTAATGGCGATTGTTGGATTGATAAGTTGCGCCGGTTATTTATTTATTATTAATACCGGAGCAGTTAAAGGTTATGAAATTAGAAAAGTGGAGAAAAAGATATCTGAACTTCAAAAAGAAAATAAGCAATTGCAGATTGAAGAAGCGGAATTAAATTCATTTTACAATATTAAAAAAGAAGTGAAGAATTTGAATATGGTGGAAGCGACGGAAATAGTGTATGTTAATGATAATGATCAATTAATAGCATTTGGAAAATAGAAATTCTTGGGTTATTAAAAAATGAATTGTAGTATGATTCGGAAAAAGATTAGTTCAAAAAAAAATAAGAGTGGTATAGTTGGCGGTCAAAGAATTTATGTTCTGACTGCCACTGTTATTATATTGGGTATAATAATCCTAATAAGATTATATGTCTTGCAAGTTTTGGCTTTTTCTAAATACCGAGCTTTGGCTGATGGTCAACATAAAGTTTTTAGTGAGTTAACCGCCAAAAGGGGTGAAATTTATTTAAAAGATGGTGAAGACAAATATCCTCTGGCGGTAAATAAAGATTATTCGATGGTCTATATTGAGCCCAAAATAATAAACAACAGAGATGAGGTTGTGGATAGGCTTAGTCAAATATTAGGAATGAGCAAAGAGGATTTGAAGGCAAAGTTCTCCAATCCCAAATCAATGTTTAAAATTGTAAAACACAAAATTTCTTCGGATGAAGTTGAAAAAATAAAATCTTTAAAGTTTGACGGAGTAAAAATAACTACAGAAACTCTGCGTTATTATCCTGGTAGCGAATTAGCTTCTCAAATAATAGGTTTCGTTGGTTCTGACGGTAAAAAGACAATGGGTCGTTATGGAATAGAATCTTTTTGGGAAAAAGAACTTAGGGGAAAAAACGGAAGTTTATCGCAAGAACGAGATAGTATGGGTCGCTGGATGTCAATTACGGATAGAAATATCGTACCAGCGGAAGATGGCGTTGATTTGATTTTGACGATAGATGTTACAGTGCAATATGAAATTGAAAAGATGTTGAAGAAAACTGTTGAGAAACATAGTGCTGATGAAGGGACGGTTATTGTACAGGATCCGGAAACGGGAAAAATTTTAGCAATGGCAAATTATCCCAACTTTAATGTAAATGAATTTAATAAAGTCGAGGATATGAAAGTTTTTTCAAATTCGGCGGTTAGCTCGGCCTATGAGCCAGGATCGGTTTTCAAAGCTTTTACCTTGGCAACTGGAATTGATACTGGTGTTATATCCCCTTCAACCACTTATGTTGATAACGGTTTTGTCAAAAAATCTGGTTATACTATTAAAAATTCGGATGAAAAAGCACACGGAGTTCAAACGATGACAGAAGTTTTAGAAAAATCTTTGAATACAGGAGTGATTTTTGTTGAGAAATTGATTGGCAATAAGCGTTTTGGAGATTATGTTAAAAAATTTGGGTTTGGAAAAGATAGTAGAATAGAATTGCCAAATGAAGCGAGGGGAGATATTAGAAATTTAAAAAATCCTCGAAGAGATATCGAATTTTATACCACAGCTTATGGTCAAGGTATTACTACGACACCATTGCAATTGGTTGATGCTTATTCAGCAATCGCCAACGGTGGAACATTAATGAAACCGCAAATCGTGGAAAAAATAATTTATCCCGACGGAAAAGAAAAAAATATCGAACCAGAGAAGGAGCGTAGGGTAATCAAAGAAAGTACCGCCGAACAAATGCAAAAAATGTTGCAGAGTGTTGTTACTAACGGTCATGGGAAAAGAGCGGCTGTCCCCGGATATAATGTTGGTGGAAAAACAGGAACGGCTCAGGTTGTTAAGCCGGGTACTAAGGGCTATGAAGAAGGTTTCACAATTGGTTCTTTCATTGGTATCGCTCCAATTGAAAAACCAAGATTTACTGTTTTGGTAAAAATAGTAAATCCAAAAGATGTCCAGTGGGCGGAGTCTAGTGCTGCACCGGCGTTTGGTGAAATTATGAAATTTTTGTTAAACTATTATAATGTTGAACCAATGAGAAATTCAAGGTAAGCTTAATTTATGAGTAGTTATTCACTTTTGTCTATAAATAAATTATAGACAAATTAACGAAAATCTGTCATTACAGAAATAAATATCCCTTAGTGAGTTTGCAAGTTTTAAAGATATGACTATCTGGAATCCAGTTTTTAGAAAAAAGTTTTGAAATAGTAATGGATCGTTTTTTATTAGTTTCTGGATCACGGATAGACTATTTTTCTATTACTCACAAGTTCGCAATGAAAAATATGTCTTCCGAGATGACAAGTTTAAAAAATATTTTCGGAGAAATTTCATAACTTAAAACCTAATAATATGCATAAATCTAAAAAAATAATTTATTTGGAAAAAATACTGCGGTTTATGGCAGTGGCTATTTTAAAGCGACATAAGCCAAAAATTATTGGTATAACTGGATCGGTGGGTAAGAGTTCTGCTAAAGAAGCGATTTATTCGGTTTTACACAATAATTTCAAAGTTCGAAAAAATATAGAAAATTATAATAATGAAATTGGAGTACCTTTGACAATCATAGGTGCTAAAAGCGGTGGTAAAAATCCATTGAAATGGTTGCTGGTTTTTTTGAAATGGTTGTTTTGGTTAATTATACCTATCGGCTATCCAAGAATTTTAATTTTAGAAATGGCGGTTGATCATCCAGGTGATATGAAATATTTAGTTGAATTTATTCCAATTGAGTTGGCGGTTTTAACTGATATTTCCTTGAGTCATTTAAAATTTTTTAAAAATGTAAATCAAATAGCTCAAGAAAAAACTCTCTTAGCAAAACATATTTCGAAAGACGGAATAGCAATATTTAATATGGATAGTTTGTTGGTAAACGATTTTGCTCAAAAATTTGTTGGAAATTTTATAGGCGTTGGTATTGAAAATGATACTGCAATTAAAGCAAGCGATATTCACTTTAATTACATTGATGATAAATTAAATGGTTTAAGTTTTAAATTTAATTTTCAAGGAAAAATAATACCTTTTCGTTTGCCAAATATTATTGCTACGCATCAGATTTATGCTGTACTGATAGCAGTAGCAGTGGCAAATTATTTTAAAATGAATTTATTGGAAGTTGCTAAGTCTTTAGAGAAATTTCAATCTCCCCAGGGAAGAATGAATTTATTTCAAGGAATTAATAATAGCTTAGTAATTGATGATACTTACAATGCTTCACCAGTTTCAACTATGGCAGCCTTGCAAACTCTTCAATCGATATCTTCTGATAGAAAAATAGCCATATTAGGTGATATGTTGGAACTGGGTAGACAATCAGAAAAAAAACATCAAGAAATAATTGAAAATATTTTAAGTAATGATGAAATTGATATGTTGGTAACGGTAGGTAAAAGAATTCGGCTAGCGATACAAATTATTTTAAGTAAGAAAAAAATATCCAAAACAATTATTTCTTTTGATAGCTCTCAAGAGGTAGTAGATGCTATAGATGAAAAAATAAAAATAAATAAAAGTGATCTGATTTTAGTTAAGGGTTCGCGAGCAATGCAAATGGAAAAAATCGTTAAAAAAATTATTTTAAAATAAAAAGATATTGATAAAAAGTCTTATTGCTAAAATCAGGGATAAAAAAGTGGTGTTGCGAGCTATTCAACTTTATTTATAAATTACAAATAAGCTAACAGAAGCCTTGTTATCTCGGCAAATAGATTTTCTTTCCGAGCGATAGTGAGGAATTAGAAAATCGTTTAGCCGGGATTCAATTTTTAAAGATAAACTTTAAATTGTTGGTAACTTGTTTTTCCGTTAATTTCTGGATCACGGATAAACGAATATTTATGACTCGCTCCGCCAGCTGGCGGACTCACTTAGATATTCTGCTTTCTGAGATGACAAATTTAAAAAATTTTGCAGTATAAAAACTTGTTTTGTTGCGTTAAATACGCTAATATAAAAATGCTTTAAATAACTGTTGTTTGTAAAAGTATGTCTTTAAAAGTCTATATTTGGGGATTGATTGTCAGTATGTTGTTGGCATTAGCGATTTGGCTTTTTGTTATTTTTAACATTGACCCTTATGAGGCTGGATTAATCGGTCAGATTTTTTTCTTTGCCAGTTTCTTTCTATTTTTATTGGGAATTTTTGTTAATATTCTTGTTTGGTTGCGAACTAAATTTTTGGGTGGCGATGTTGCTGTAGGAACTATGGGGCTTAGTTTTCGACAAGGAACATTGTTGGCTATTTTGGCAATCACACTTATTGGTTTAAATATGGGAGGTTATTTGATTTGGTGGGTTGGATTATTGATAACAGCGGGAATTTTTTTGATAGAATTATTTTTTCTAAGCAGATAGGTCTTATGAGAATATATGCGAAAGTATTACCTCGTTCGTCACGAAATGAAATTAAAAAAATAGGAGAAGATGAATATAAAATAAAACTTACCGCTCCGCCAGTTAAAGGTGAAGCAAACTCTTTATTGATAAAAATACTGGCGAAACACTTTGGTGTATCAAAAACTTCCGTACAAATTATTGGTGGCAAATCAGCCAAAACGAAAATAATTGAATTGCCTAAGGTTATTGATAAAAAAAGTTATTAGTGATATGCAACTGAACAAATCTGTAATATTTCTAATTTGGGCGTTAAGTTTTATTGGGGGAGTTTTTGTGGAATCTTTTTGGACAGTGAATCTATTCTTTGGTTGGCTGTTTTTAATTGGTGCAATAATTATTATTTTATTAAATTATAGGAATAGAAAAATAATTGTATTTTCTGGGGTGATGCTAATTTTTTTGTTAGGTGTTTATAGAACAAATGTTAGTTTGGATAAAATTGAAAATGTCCCAGCCTTTAATAAAAAAATTTCAGTACAGGCTAAAGTTGTTCAAGAGCCTATAATAAAAGGCTGGAGGCAGAATGTGATTGTTTTAGTCGATGGAAGTGATTTGAAAAAATTTTTCCGAAAAAATGATTTACAAGTAGACAAGAAAAAATTTTTGCAATCAAAAAAAATAAAAATACTTCTCAAGACTGATCCTTATCAAAAATTGCAATATGGAGATAAAATAAGTTTAAATTGTCTTTTGCAAATTCCCAAAAATTTTTCTGATGATTTTGATTACAAAATGTATTTAGCTAATCACGGAATTTATTACACTTGTTCACAATCAAAATTTGCAAAAGTTGAAAAAAGTAAAATTGACGGTTATGGTTTTATTTTAAAAATTAAAAAAACTTTGGAAAAAAATATTAGTGAAATTATTCCTCAACCAGAGGCGACATTAGCAAGAGGATTATTATTTGGTGGAAGCGGGAGGTTACCTAAGGAGCTCCAAACTTCTTTTTCGCGAACTGGTATGACTCATATTGTGGCGGTTTCTGGATATAATGTGACAATCATTGCCGAATATTTAATGTTGGCGGGAATTTTTTTGGGAATGTGGCGAGCGCAAGCATTTTATCTAGCTCTATTTGGTATTTTTATTTTTGTGGCGATGATTGGATTTCCCGGCTCAGCGGTACGAGCAGGCGTTATGGGAATGATAATTCTTTGGGCGGTCAAAAAAGGCAGGCTGGCGAATGCGGATAATGCCATTCTTTTTGCTGGTGTAATTATGTTAATAATAAATCCTCTTTTGCTTCGTTGGGATATTGGTTTTCAACTTTCTTTTTTGGCGACATTGGGAATTATAAAAATTTCTCCGATTTGGCAAACGACATTTACTGATAATCTCGGAAAAATAACTTGGAGAAAAACCTTTTTTAGCAGAATTCAAACGTTGGGAATAAAGGAAATAATTTTTATGACAATTAGTGCGCAAATGTTTGTTCTACCGATTATTTTATATAATTTTCAGACACTTTCTTTAATTTCCGTTTTAGTAAATCTTTTTGTTTTACCGATTATTCCAATTACAATGTTATTTGTTTTTTTGACAGCAGTTTTGGAAATATTTTTTTATTCATTAGCAATGGTTTTCGGTTGGCTGGCATTCTGGCTGTTAAAATATGAAATTGGGGTAGTAAAAATTGCATCTTCTTTTAATTGGGCGAGTTTAAATTTTAAAACGGTGAATATTTTTTGGTTAATATTGTACTATTTAATTTTATTGGCTATTATTTATATATTAACAAGGCGGAGGGTTAAAAATATAAAGAAAATATTTTAAATATTGGATTTAAAAGCATTATTCATAGAGCTTACACTCCAAAAACAGACTATTAATTTCCCTTCTGTCATTCCGGAAGATATATTTTTCATTGTGAGTTTGCGAACGATAGAAAAATAATCTATCCGGAATTCAGTTCTTAGTTTATGATTTTGTTTCTTAGCTCTGGATACCGGATAAGCGAAACTCTAATTTTCCTTTCGGAAAAAGAATTTCTGCTTTCCGGTATGACATATTAGAAGTCCATTTTTGGAATGGGATGGCTACACTCCAGAAAATAATTCGTTAACTGACGGATTGAGAACCTATAATCCATAATTCGCAATATAAACTTATGTATAATAAAAAAATAATTTATGGAATTTTGGCAACGCTGATGGCAATTAGTCTGATTTTGGGATTTATTATTTTTTATCTCCAAAAAGCTAATGAACTCAAAGTCATTTTTTTAAATATTGGGCAAGGCGATGCAATTTTAATAGAGAGCGGAAGCAATCAAGTTATAATTGATGGTGGCAGAAATGAGGAGTTGTTATTGGAGCGGTTGGGAGAATTTATGCCGTTTTGGGATAGAACGATTGAGGCGATTGTAATCACTCATCCAGATGCGGATCATTTTGGTGGCTTGACGGGAGTTTTAAAAAATTATCGAGTAGAAAATATTATTAAAACAAATGCTGAAAGTCATTCTCGAGCTTGGAAATCTTTGCAAGATATTATTGCTAAGGAAAAAGCCAATGAAATAAAAGCTATCTTTGGACTAAAAATAAAATTTCCTAATTTGGCAAAAATTGAAACGCTATTTCCTTTTCAAGAAGTTTTACAATATTCGAAAAATACCAATGAGACAAGCGTAGTTATGAAATTAATTTATGGAAAAAACAGCTTTCTTTTTACAGGAGATTTACCAAGCAATAAAGAGGATGAACTATTGCGGGCGGGAATAGATGTTAAAAGTGAAGTTTTAAAAGTTGGACATCATGGTTCTCGATTTTCTACTGACGAAAATTTTTTGGAAGCGGTTAGTCCAAAGGATGCGGTTATTTCTGTTGGTAAAAATAATTATGGACATCCCACTAAAGAAGTTTTGGATAAATTAAAAAGGCGTTTGACTAGAATTTGGCGAACAGATAGAGATGGAAATATTGTTTATCAATGTCAAAATGCTGATAAAAAATGCCAAGTATTTGCTCGTTAATTTATGTAATTAAAATACTTACGAATGTGCAATTATGAATTTTGAGTATTTTTAAGATTAGCAATGGACTGCCTGTGGATAACTTTTTTGGATGAGGTTGACAGAAACCAGAAAAGTGGGATAATTTAACTGAAGATTTTTAAAAACAAAAACACAAAAGAATATGGGGGTATTTCAACATTTTTGTTTTGAAAAATTTGAGTACTTTGAAATAGACAAAATTCCAATAAGGGTTTTGTTTTTTGGTATAAATGTGATGTTCATTTCTTGTGCCCGCATATTTACTAGTTTTGTAAAAGTTGGTAAATATGTGTTGAGGTGCAAGATAAAAAAATTTTCTCGCAAAAGCGGGAGAGGAGGAAAAAATGAGTTTACGTCAAGCAATCCACATTCTCATGTTGAGTCCCATATATTTTCGCCTGCGACCTGTTGTCCGCTGGCAATTGATTCGGGAGTATTGCAAGAATATTAATCTCGCAGAGAAACTCTCTGCATAATTCAATTTTTTTGGAGAACAAATATGGATATTGCAATTTCGCCGCCGGCAAAGAACTGAAATCATTTCGATTTCAACTTGCCGACGGCTCTTTTTATATATTAAGTAACGTACCATGGTACGTTACCTGGTACGTTACTAAAAATTAAAAATAATATAGAAAAGAATTTTTTATGCTAGCATACTCTATGACATACCTTAAATTTAGTGAGATTGTCTATGATATGGTCAGCGTGGATAGCAACTTGATTATTTTTTAAAAAGCTGGTAAGTTAGGTGATGTAATACATATAGGCTCTGCGGCTAGGGCTCACAGATCACAAGCTAACTGTGTACGTAGTCCACATCGTAATAAGCAAATTACTTTGCTTATGTGCAAATCTCAGAGTCGGAGCATGTGCGAGTTTGCCGGAACGTCAGTGTAGGCAAGGCGAGTACGGCGAGGCGGGGTCGCGAGCACGAAGCGTCAGCGGAGTGATTTGTGACCAATTTCCTTGGAATCCGAACCGTCGCTTTGGTATGATAATATAAAAGGCCCTGCAGCTAGGGCTCACAGATCACAAGCTACTGTTCGCCACTCTCGCGGAAAAACCAAAGAACAATACAATATTAGAGTTTATTAGGCCCTATCGTCTAGCGGCTAGGACGTATCCCTCTCACGGATGAAACCGGGGTTCGATTCCCCGTAGGGTCACAAAAATAAGAAGAAAAAGCAACTAGCTTTGAGGCGCGCAAAAACTTTGAGAAATAAAACAAAACAAATATGCGCCGTCGGGGTCGAGAGTTCTTAATGAACACAAGCCAAAGGCGCGGTGTGAATTTAGAACTGGTGACCGATTCCCCACAGGGTCACAAATCGCAAAAACCACCCAGTGAAGGGTGGTTTTTATGGACTCGCTTTTATATTTACACACCTATATTACAGTTTAGCAGTATGTCAAAACACAAAAAGATGATATAATACTTATAAAGAATATCGTAAGGTGATATTTATCGTGTAACAAAAATTGATCGAGTATATATCAGTAATCTTGAATCTGGTAAACAAAATTTTACAATCAGCACAATAGAAAAGATAGTCGGAGTGTTGGATGTGGGAGTTGATGATTTAGTAAAAAAATAATTATGAACAATAAACTTAATCTAACAGACAACGAAAAACGAGATGTTATAAAATATTTAGAATCTGGCAAGTCATTGCCAGAGAAATATCGTTTTTTGCTTTTTGATACTGACAAAGAGGTTGAGTTGCTTTGGAATGGAAAAACTGACGAAGTGGAAAATACTGTTTTGCCATTTCAAACCATTGAGCATATTGATGAGCCAAGAAGTGAAGATAAAATCAATCGGCAAGAGTCTCTTTTTGATACTTCTGGCAGACAAATAAAAGGTTGGTCAAATAAACTTATTTGGGGCGATAATAAATTGATCTTATCAAGCCTCAAAAATGGACCTTTGCGAAAGCAGATTGAAGCCGAGGGCGGACTAAAATTGATTTACATTGATCCACCATTTGATGTTGGTGCTGATTTTTCTATGAATATAGAAATTGGCGAGGAAAGTTTTACCAAAAAGCCGTCCGTGATTGAAGAAATTGCCTATCGTGATACTTGGGGCAAGGGTGCGGATAGTTTTATCGCCATGATTTATGAACGACTAAAACTAATGCACGGACTTTTGGCAAATGATGGCAGTATTTATGTGCATTGTGATTGGCGAGTGAATAGTTATATGAGGTTAGTGTTGGATGAAGTCTTTGGTGTAGATAATTTTAGGAATGAGATAATTTGGAAAAGGAGTAATCCACATGGGCATGTAACAAATAAGTATGCCAACATACATGATACAATTTTATTTTATTCAAAATCTAAAAACTACATCTTTAATACACAATATACACCAGCGGATGAAAATTACATAAAAACATTTTTCAAATTAGACGATGGTGATGGTAGAAAATACAGATTGGTAACACTAACAGCTCCTGGTCCAGGTGAAGCGAGATATTTTAATGAAAAAAAAATTACTCCTCCAAAAGGAAATCATTGGCGCTGGTCTCAAGATAGAATCAATGAAGCAATAAAAAATAATTTAATCGTTATTACAAAAAATAACTCTGTACACTATAAATATTATCTGGAAGATAACAAAGGTACTCCAGTCCAAAGTCTTTTTATTGATAAGGCGGTTGGAAATATTCAGTCTATTAGCAAGGAAAACTTGGATTATCCCACCCAAAAGCCAGAGAAGTTAATTGAAAGAATCATCAAAGCCTCATCAAACGAAGACGATCTTATCGCTGACTTTTTCTGTGGTTCGGGAACGACTTTGGCAGTAGCGGAGAAATTGGGGCGAAAATGGATTGGTTCTGACTTGGGAAAATTTTCAATTCATACTACACGCAAAAGAATGATTGGTGTACAAAGAGAAATGAAAAAGTCCGAAAAAGATTTTCGTGCTTTTGAGATTTTGAATATTGGGAAATATGAACGAGAGAGTTTTTTGAAAGTAAATGAAAATTTGCGAGAAGAAGAAAAAAGAAAGCAAAGGGAGAGGAAAGAAAAAGAATTTATTTCACTTATTCTTTCTGCTTACAAAGCCGAGCCAGTAGATTCTTTCAATATGTTTGTTGGTAAAAAAAGAGATAGACTTGTGGCGGTTGGCTCAATTGATACACCTGTTACCAATGATTTCTTAGAAAGTGTTATTGCTGAATGTAAAGAAAAAGGAGTTACCAAAGCGGATATTCTCGGATTTGATTATGAAATGGGGCTTAATTTTGATGAAGCAAAAAAGCAGGGGTTGAATGTGCAGTTTAGAGTTATTCCACGAGAAGTATTTGATAAAAAAGCGGTAGAAAAAGGACAAGTAAGATTTTATGATGTTGCGTATATTGAAGTCAAGTCAATTATTCGCGGACGAGCAAATGCAAAAGAGATTGCGATTGAGCTGACTGATTTTTCTGTTTTTTATAATCAAGACAATACTGGCGAAGTAGAAGAAAAACTGCGCGCTGGCGGAAACAAGATTGTGATTGAAAACGGACAAGTGATTAAAATTTCTAAAGATAAGCAGACAAATGCTATTGAGCGAGAAGTTTTGACAAAGAAATGGACAGACTGGATTGATTATTGGTCAGTTGATTTTGACTATGAAAGTAAGAAAGAGATTGTGCGAGTAGTTGACAAAAATGGAGAGGAAAAAGAACAATGGACAGGAAACTATATTTTTGAAAATGAATGGCAGTCATTTAGAACCAAAAAAGATAGGATGCTTGAATTAACTTCTGCTTTTAAAGTTACAGGAAAAGGTAAAATGCAAGTAGCGATTAAAGTGATTGATATTTTTGGTAATGACACGACCAAAGTTATTGAAATTAATGTTTAAATTATGAATAATCAAGAATTACAAAAACTATTACAAAATCTTGTTTCATTGAAAAGTGAAACAGAAGTTGTAGAATTTAAGGAGAATAACTTTAATAAAATTGAGATTGGTAAAAGAATTTCTGCTTTGGCAAATTCTGCAAATTTATTAGAGGAGAAAAAAGCATATATTGTATTTGGAATAAATAATAATCATCAATCCGTGGGGACAAAATTTAAGCCAAAAACAGAGAAAGTTGGTGATGAATTATTGGAATTTTGGTTGAATAAAATGCTAACACCAAAAACGAATTTTTGTATATACGAATTTGAGTTTGAAAACAAAAATATTGTTTTATTTGAAATATTTCCTGCTATTACTCAACCAGTAAAATTTCAAAATATTGCGTACATTCGAATAAATTCTACAACCCCAAAATTGCAAGATTATCCTGAGAAAGAGAGAAAGATTTGGCAAAATATTGAAAAAAATAGTTTTGAAAAAGGTATTGCAAAAGAAAATTTAACTGTATCACAAGTTTTAGATTTACTAGATTATGCCAAATACTTTTCACTTACTAAGCAGGAGTTGCCAACAGAAACAATTAAATTTGTAGACAAGATGGCACAACACGGACTAGTAAATAAAAATTTTGATAATGACTTTGATATTACCAATCTCGGGGCAATTTTATTCGCTAAAGACTTAAAACAATTTCCTACAGTAAAGAGAAAAGCGGTAAGAGTTATTTTATATAAAGGAAATTCAAAAGCGGAAAGAGTAAAGGAACAGGAAGGAAATCTTGGCTATGCAATAGCTTTTGAAAGTTTACTTGAATTTGTAAATGATAAACTTCCATCAAATGAAGAAATTACTAAAACATTAAGAAAAGAGGTTCGGATGTATCCAGAAAAAGCTATTCGTGAATTTGTGGCGAATGCTTTAATTCACCAAGACTTTACTATTTCTGGTGCTGGTCCAACAGTTGAAATTTTTGATAATCGAGTTGAAATTACAAATACAGGAGAGCCGTTAATCCCTACAGAAAGATTTATTGACCATCCGCCACGTTCGAGAAATGAAGATTTGGCTTCTTTTATGAGGCAAATTAAAGTATGTGAAGAGGGTGGCACGGGCGTAGACAGAGCTTTAATAAATATCGCTCTATATCAGTTACCTGCTCCAACATTTGAACGTTATGATAACTTTACAAAAGTAACATTATTTGCCTACAAAGATCTAAAAGACATGACAATGGATGATAAAGTGAGAGCATGTTATCAGCATTGTGTTTTGAAATATTTAGAAGGTGGTAGAATGACAAATACCAGTTTGCGTGAACGACTTGGAATTAACAAGGGGAACTATCCTGCTGCTTCTAAAATTATTTCAGAAAGTATAAAAAGAAATCAGATAAAGGAATCAGAAAAAATTAAGGAATATATTCCGATATGGGCATGAATCATGTAGTGGGCATGTAGTAAAATGCCATTAGTTGACAACAAAACCCTTTATTTAAGCCAAAAAATCATGTAGTGGGGATGTAATAATTAGTAGACAAAAGTACTTTTAGAAGAAAAATATGTATATTATCAATAAAAATAAGGATGTTAATAAATAGAAAGCTTTGTTAAAATAGATTAAAGTTAATAAGAAGACATTAAAACTAGTAAGAAAATCATAAAAAAAGCTTGTATTTTCAACATTTTAATAAACTACATAATAATAAGACAACATGGCATTACACAAAAATTTTCCAAAAGATAAATTCCAAATACTTGATCCTGCGATTAGGTGGTTTCCTGCCGAGGAAGATTTGAGAAAAGAGGGGTATGAGAAACTCCTACCTCCTTTTGTGCCTGAACTCCGCGAGCAAGTAGCAAAATGGCGCAAAAATAATTATGAGGGTGCAAGTGAAACATCAAAAGCATTGTTGAATTGGTGGTTTAACGAACCGCATACTATTTTTGGAAGTGACGGAACAAGTGTTACTTTTGAGTATTATTATGCACAAAGAGAGGCAGTGGAAACTATTATCTGGATTTATGATGTTGATAAAGCTACGAGTAAATACGATTTAATCAAATTTGATAAATTAGGCAGAGTGAGTCCAAACATGTTTACGGAAGATTGGTTGCGTTTTGTTATAAAAATGGCAACAGGGAGTGGAAAAACAAAAGTAATGAGTTTACTTTTGGCTTGGTCTTACTTTCACAAACTCTACGAAAAAGATTCTGAACTTTCAAAAAATTTCTTACTTATTACACCAAACATTATTGTTTTGGATAGAATAAAATCTGATTTTGAAGGATTGAAAATATTTTATGAAGATCCTATTTTACCAGACAATGGATATGAGGGGCAAAATTGGGAAGATGATTTTCAAATTAAATTGCATTTGCAAGATGATGTTGGCACAATTTCAAAAACTGGAAATATTTTCCTGACAAATATTCATAGAGTTTATGAGGGAGATATAAATGAAGCAAGTTTTGAAGATGAAGATACTTCTGATTATTTTATGGGGAGCAAGGTTGTTGGTAAAACTAACGATTCAAAAGTTGATTTAGGAGAAATAGTGCGTGATGTTGATGAGTTAATGATTATCAATGACGAAGCACATCATATCCATGATCCAAAAATGGCATGGTTTAAATCAATTGAAGATATACATAATAAATTACTGCAAAAAGGTAAAAAGCTGGCTCTACAAATTGATGTTACCGCTACACCAAAAAATAATCGTGGAGAGATTTTTGTGCAAACTATTTCTGATTATCCTTTGGTTGAGGCAATACACCAAGGAGTTGTAAAAAATCCAGTTGTACCAGACGAAGCCAGTAGGGGGAAATTACAAGAAAAGCAAAGCTCGCTCTTTGCTGAAAAATACGAAGATTTTATCAGGCTTGGCGTTGAAGAATGGGAAAAGACTCACAAAGAACTTGAGCCAACTGGCAAAAAGTCAATTCTTTTCATAATGACAGACGATACTAAAAACTGTGATGATGTTGCTGAGTTTTTAGAAAATAGTTATCCGCAATTGAAAGGAGCAGTTTTGACTATCCATACAAATAAAAGCGGAGAGATTTCAGAAACGGTAAAGGGTAAAAAAGAAAAGGAATTACAAGAGTTGCGTAAAAAAGCCAATGACATCGATAGTCCAGAAAGTCCGTATAAAGTGATTGTCTCTGTGCTTATGTTGAAAGAGGGTTGGGATGTAAAAAATGTAACAACAATTGTTGGTTTGCGACCTTACAGTTCAGATTCTAAAGTGTTGCCAGAACAAACATTAGGGCGAGGGCTTCGCCGAATGTTTTTTGGGCAAGATGTTGAAGAATATGTGAGTGTTATCGGTACGCCTGCTTTTATGGAGTTTGTAGAATCTATTAAAGCGGAAGGTGTTGAGTTAGAAAAAAGAAAAATGGATCGTTCTGGCTCTCCTATTACCCCAACGGTTATTGAAGTTGATAACCAAAATGTTAAAAAAGACATTGAAAATCTGGACATTGAATTGCCAATTTTAACCCCAAGAATACAAAGAGAATACAAAAATCTTGATTTACTGAATGTTGCTGAATTTAAGAATGATAAAATTGAAATAAAACAATTTTCAGAAGAAGAGAAGAAGGAAATTGTTTTTAGAAATGTTGTTGATGAAAAAGAACATCACACAACAATTTTAAATAGTTCTATTGAGCCAAATTACCAAAGTGTTATTGGGTTCTTCGTGCAGAGGATAATGAAAGAATTACGCCTTTTTGGTTGTTACGATATACTTTTTGGAAAAGTTAAAAAATTTATAACAGACGATTTATTTAAAGAGAATATTGATCTTAACGATTCAAATATTTTGAGAAATTTGTCAGAATTAGAAGCAGTAAAAACTATCGCAGAAACATTCAAAAAAGAAATAAACGATTTGACTGTGCAAGATGTTGGCGATACTGAAATCAAAAATTATATTAAAGTAAGTAGTGCTAGACCTTTTGTTGTTACTGATAAAAAATATTTGTTGCCAAAAAAGAGTGTATTTAACAAAATTGTTGGTGATAGTGATTTCGAATTGGAATTTGCTGATTTCTTGGAAACTGCTGACGATGTGCTTTCTTTTGCAAAAAACTATTTTGAGATTCATTTCAAAATTGATTATAAAAATGCGAGCGGAGCAATTTCAAGTTATTATCCTGATTTTTTCGTTAAGACAGATAACAAAACAATTTATATTATAGAAACAAAAGGGCGAGAAGATTTGGATGATATAGAAAAAATAAAGAGATTGAAGCAATGGTGCAAAGATGCGACTGAAAGACAAAAAAAGATTGAGTACAAAATGCTTTATGTAAAACAAGAAAAATGGGATAAATACACACCAAAAATCTTTGCGGAATTAGTGGCTAATTTTAGTGAATAATTATGAAAATAAAATCACTCAAAATTTCAAATATACTTAGCTTTAAATATATAGAAAGTATAGAAGAAGCTGAAATAATCAACTTCGATAGAAGTTTTAATATTTTAATAGGTCAAAATGGCGCTGGCAAATCAACCGTACTAGAGGTTATTAATTTTGTATTTCGCAGAGTTTTATTTGTTCCTTATGATAGGAATCGAGATTTATATAGTCAGAGAAAAACTATCGAGCCTAACCAGAAAAAAGAAATTCTAAAAAAGATAAATAATACTCAATCATATAAAGATTTTAGGCTAGAAAGAAATTATGATTTTGAGGACAAGACACAGAAAGTTAGAATTGTAGTAGAGTTAGATGATATTGATAAGGCAAATATAAAATTTCTACAGGATAATAAAGTAAAGTTAGCACCGATTGTTGGAATTTATTCAGCAGAGCAGATGTTTGCCGATGGAGAGTATCAAAGTGAATATATTATTGATATTGAATTAAGTAGCACAGATAAAACTTATACAGTTAATACCGAACAAGATATTGGTTTTACATATCTCACAGCATATAATCTCTACAAAGAAGTGATAGAAATACACAATGAGGAAAAGCCGAAGGAGCAGATAGACAATCTTGCAGAATCTTTTGCTCTTATTGGAAGTTATAGAAATTATAGTGCTTATTCTCCGCACGTATCACTTGGTGGTGGAAATACTGCTGATAAACAAATACAACAAATACGCATGGGAGAATTCTCAAAAAGTACCAACGCCACAGAAGGAGGAGAGCCTTCCATTTTTGGACTTGTAAGGTTAAGAATGGCAAAAGAATGCTTTGATTTAATTTTTGATAAGAATGATTTAAGGGAGTGCGAAAAAGCAGCAAACAACTTACCTTTTGTTAAGGCTATAAATAAAAAAATTCAAATAGTTAATCTAAAAACAGAGGTAAAATTAGTAGATCAGTCTAGTTGGAATTTCAGCTTTTCTTTTGTAGATATAAAAAGAAGTAGGGAAATATCTGACATAAATTCCTTGAGTGCTGGACAAAAATCTATAATTCATTTGGTTTTTGAGGCTTACGGGAGAGGAAGTTTGCTCGGGGGTCTTGTAATTATCGATGAGCCAGAAATACATTTACACTATCAATTTCAAAATGAATACCTTAGAGTTGTTGAAAAATTAAATCAAGAACAAGGTTGTCAATATATTCTAGTTACACATTCAGAACCTTTAGTGAGCTCAAAAACCATCAGTAGTGTTATTCGTCTTTCATTAGATGAAAATAATTATACAAAAATAAATCAACCAAATATTACTACGGATCAAAAATGGTTAGTTAAGATACTCGATAATAAGCGTTCTACCCATGCTTTTTTTGGTAGTAAGGTTTTGTTGGTAGAAGGAGAAACTGATCGATATTTTTTCCGTGCTGTCTTAAATGAGGTTGAAGATAAACTAAAAAAAGGTTTGTCTCAAGATATTACTATTTTGGACATTGATGGAAACACTAATCCTAGTGAGTGGCGTAAGCTGTTTGAATCTTTTGGGTTGAAAACCTTTTTTATCACAGACTTAGATTCTGCCTTTAAATACTACCCAGAAGATGAAAGGTATAAGCTCAAGACTCCTGTTTTAGTAAATAGTTTTTTAAAAAAAACATCCTGACGTGTATTTGAAAATTGAAGCTGATTATGAAAACGGAGTCTTTATTTTTAAAAACGGAGATCTTGAGATATATCTAGATATACCCAAAGGACAAAAAGGAATCGCTAGTGTGATAAACTTTTGTAAAAATAATTTGCATGTTTATTGGGCAGATGACACTAATAATAGAGTTGCTGAAATTAAAATGATTTTATCTAAAGTAATAGAGAGAAGCATAGATTAAACAAAAAGGAGCAATACACTTGTGAGCGCAAAAGGAATTCACTTTAAAAAACCTAATAAATAAGGGAGCAACGCTTGTGCGCGCCATGATACGCTAAGGCTACATGGTAAACCATGATACGCTAAGGCTACATGGTAAACCATGATATGCTAGAAGCTACATGGTAAACCATGATATGCTAAAGTTACACAGCATGTGGGTAGGCAGGCAGTGCAATTGAATTTGTTTTGGAGGGATTAATTAGTAACAGTTTTTGGGATGGTATAGTAAGACCCTAAATATTATCAAATATTATTAAATATTATTAAATTTTCTTTACATTAAGGGGGATTGATGATAGATTAAAGCTGTAAAAGAAAATAATTTGTTTTAATGTTGGCTTGTCCGTTGGTGGTCAATAATGTTTTAGTTTAGTTTATTATGTCAGATAAAAATGTTGAAGAAAAAATTGATTCGTCAGTTGACGAAAAGAAAAAGGTTAAAATTCCCAATCCGGTAATGGTTAAAAAATTTGCAGAGATTTTGGAATTGTCGGTTTCCGATGTGATTACAGAATTGATGAAAAATGGAATTATGGCAACCATTAATGAAGAGGTTGATTTTGAAACAGCCAGTATTATAGCGGAGGATCTTGGTTTTGATGTCGAAGAAGATTTGGAAATTCATGAAGGAGAAGCCTTGACATTGGAAAGACTTTTGGATATTTGTAGAAAAGAACAAGCTTTAGATGAAAAATTACCGGAGCGTGCTCCAGTAGTAACAATTCTTGGTCATGTTGATCATGGAAAAACGACTTTGCTTGACGCAATTCGTAAAGGTAATGTTGCGTCGCATGAAGCGGGAGGAATTACTCAGCACATGACTGCTTATCAAGTTAAAAAAAGAGGAAAAACGATTACTTTTATTGATACGCCGGGACATGAAGCTTTTTCAGCAATGCGTGAGCGAGGAGTAAGTATTGCCGATGTGGCTATTTTAGTTGTGGCGGCGGATGATGGAGTGCGACCACAAACAAAAGAAGTTATTAGATATTTGAAAGAGAAAAAAATTCCGACTATTGTAGCAATAAACAAAATTGATAAGCCGGAAGCTAATTTACAACGAGTGAAACAGGAATTATCAGAACACGATATTGTTATTGAGGAATGGGGCGGTGAAGTTGTCTCTAATGAAATCAGTGCTAAAAATAACATTGGTATCGACGATTTGTTGGATAGTGTTTTGTTAGTGTCGGAAGTTTTAGAATTAAAAGCCAATGATAAAAGCGATGGTTTGGGCGTTGTTTTGGAATCGCACTTGGATCCCAATAAAGGTCCGGTTTCAACTGTTTTGATAAAAACTGGAATGTTAAAAGTTGGACATGATGTTTTGGTTGGAAATACCTTTGGTCGCATTAAGAGAATGGAAAATTATGCTGGAGAACAAGTTGATTCTGCTGGTCCGTCCAGCCCAGTGGTTATTATGGGAATTCAAAAAACTCCGGAGGTCAATGATATTATCCAGGTTGCTAAAAAAGAAACTATTGCCAAAATAAAATCAAAAGGCAGTACGGGAGTAATTAGCGGAATGAATAAAATTAAAGGTAAGAAAGATTTGTATAAAAATATTGATGAAGGAAAAATTAAAAAACTTGATATAATTATGAAAGCGGATGTTCCTGGATCATTGGAAGCAATCGACCAAATTCTTTCAACAATTAAATCTAAGGAAGTTGCCTGGGAATATATAAATACCGGCGTTGGAAATATTACTGAATCCGATGTTAAATTAGCCGAGAGTTCGAATGCTATAGTATATGGTTTTAATGTGAATGCTACGACTGTTGCCAAGAGAATGGCGGAAAAAGTTGAGGTAGAAATTAAATCGTTTGATGTTATTTATGAATTAGTTGAGGATGTAAAAAACAGAATGGCGGATTTATTGCCACCGGAAATTATTCGTACTGATTTGGGGCGTTTAAAAGTTTTGGCAATTTTTAAAAATGGAAAAACAGATATGATTGTCGGTGGACGAGTTATCGAAGGTACAGCAGTTAATAAATCTTTAGTGGAAATAAAGCGAGATAAGGAAATTATCGGTAAAGGAGAAATTTCCAACTTGCAACAAAATAAAAAGCCGGCGGAAAAAGTTAAGTCTGGAAATGAATGTGGAATTACTTTCCAAGGCAAAACAAAAATTGAAGAAGGTGATATCTTAATTTTTTACAAAGAAGAGGAAAAAAGAAAGAAATTATAGAAATTAAAAGCAAATGTCTTTACGCATTAAAAAGGTAAATTCTCTTATTAAAGAGCAAATATCGGAAATTTTTACTCGTGAATTAAATTTAAAACCGGGTGTTTTTTTGACGGTTGCCAAGGTTGACACTACGAGAGATTTACGCTATACTCGTATATTCATCAGTGTTTTTCCTGATGCCGACAGAAATTATGCATTGGTGGCGTTGAAAAATGAAAAGAAACGCATTCAAAAATCTTTGAATAAAAAAATGCAAATGAAAATTATTCCCAAAATACTTTTTAAAATTGATACGACCGAAGCGGAAGCAGATGAAATTGAAAAAATTCTTAGGAAAATAAAAGAGGAAAAATAGACTCTATGTTCTTGATTGGGACTAATTGACAGATTGGTTTTTAGAATACCTGAAGTTTATAATGGCATCACTTGCTGTTTTTTATAGGCAAATACAATATGAAATTTGAAAAAGAATTTAAAACAATTGAATATATTATAGAAAAATCTGACAAAATTCTTCTATTTGCACACAGTCGTCCGGATGCTGATACAGTTGGATCGAATTTGGCACTATTCTATCATCTTAAAAAAAGAGGTAAGGATGTTGATATTGCTTGTTTTGATGATTTTCCGGAATATTTAAAAGAATTGGCGGACTATGATTTTAAAAACCCTAATGATCTTAAATTCGAAAAATATGATTCTATAATTGCTTCCGATAGTGTAGATCGTGGTTTTAAAAAAATAAAAGATAAATTAACAGATAAACAAGCAATTGTTTTAATTGACCATCATCCAGATATTACAATGAAAGGCGATGTGGAAATTATTGATGCAAGTTATTCTTCCGCTTCGGAAATAGTTTTTGATTTTTTCAAATTTTCTAAAATAAGAATTACTAGTCAGATGGCAACACTATTGTTGATGGGAATTTTGGGAGACACTGGAAATTTGCAACATTCTAATACAACTCCTAAGGTGATGCATACTGCAGCGGAATTATTGAACAATGGAGCTTCCGTTTCCAAAATATCCAAAATAATTTTTTCAAACAATAGTTTTTCAACTCTGAAATTATGGGGTAGGGCCTTAGAAAAGGCGAAAATAAATCCGCAAAATAAAATGATTGCTACGGTTATTACAGAAAAAGACCTAGAAGAATGTCGAGCTGGTTACGATGATGTGGCGGAAATTTCTTCAATTTTAAATACGGCTCCAGAAACAAATTTTTCATTAGTTTTGTCCGAGAGAGATAATGGAATAATCAAAGGAAGTTTGCGAAGTGAAAAATATAAAGGTGTTGATGTCTCAAAAATCGCTCATCAATTTGGTGGCGGTGGACATAAACTGGCTAGTGGGTTTGAAGTTAAGGGAAAAATTGTGGAAACTAAAGATAGCTGGAAAATAATTTAAATGTACATTTAAATGTACATCATATATTCTACTATGAAAATTGCAATTATTTCGGATGTTCACAATAATGTGGCTAATCTTAAAAAGGTTTTGGCTTATTGTAAAAATAAAAAAATAAAAAAAATAATTTGTTGCGGTGATTTAGCGTCGGAAGAAACTCTGGATTTTTTTTGTGACAATTTTTCTGGAGAAATTTATTATACTTTTGGAAATATGGACAATGAACAATTACGAGATTTTCAAGGAGTTGACCAGTACAAAAATGTTGACCTGTTTAAAAATTTTGGTGAGCTGAAGATTAATAATAAAAAAATTGCTTTTGTACACTTTCCAGATGTTGCTAAAAAATTGTGTCAGACAAAAAGGTATAATTTTGTATTTTATGGACATACACACAAGCCGTGGGAAGAAATGATTGAAGATTGTAAGATGTTAAATCCCGGCAATGTTGCCAATGAAATCTATTTACCGACATTTGCAACTTGGAATATTGAAAATGATAAGTTTAAATTAATAAGAATTAATGAATTAGTATAAAAAATTTGCAAAAAAGCGTTTGATTGGCTACACTGATAACATAGACATTACATTCCAAAAACAAATTTATAATCTATGAAAATTACCCCTTGCTTGTTTTTCGTAAGAAAAAAATATTCATTGTAGCTAAGGCTACAACTTATCTTTTTTCTTACTGCAAAATCAACCAATGAATTAATTTTTATTAAATTCTAAAATCTGTTTTTGGAATGTAATGTCTATAAATTATAAAAAATTATAAAAAATTATTAAGATATGTTTGAAAAAATATTTAGAGTTTTTAAGATTAAAGAGTTGAGAAATAAGATTTTTTTTATTTTAGCGTTACTGGCGGTATTTAGGCTGGCGGCAAATATTCCTCTTCCGGGGGTGGATACCTCTCAATTAAAATCATTTTTTGAAAATAATCAACTTTTTGGAATGATGAATATGTTTTCTGGTGGTGGACTTTCTAATATTTCCATTGTTCTATTAGGTGTTGGACCATACATTACTTCATCTATTATTTTTCAATTGCTTACAATGATCTTTCCAGCTTTAGAGAATTTGCAAAAAGAAGAAGGCGAGGCTGGTCGACAAAAAGTTAATATGTGGACCCGTTGGGCGACCGTTCCTTTGGCAATTGCTCAAACATTCGGAATGGTGACATTATTAAAAAATCAGGGAGTATTAGGTGCCGTTTCTGCATATGATATGTTCGTTATAGTAGTTGTTGCGACAGCAGGAACAATTTTCTTGATGTGGCTAGGTGAATTGATAACGGAAAAGGATATTGGAAACGGAGTGTCGCTGATAATTTTTGCCGGGATTGTAGCGAGCCTTCCCAGTTCGGTTTCTAGAATGGCAACAACCTTTGATTCAACGGATTTTTTCAATTATCTTATGTTTACGATTGTTGGGATAGTTACGATTGCCGGAGTGGTTATTATAAATGAAGGACAAAGAGATATTCCAATTTCTTATGCGAAAAGAATTCGAGGAAATAAAACAATGGGTGGAACTTCGACGCATTTACCTCTTAGGGTTAATCAAGCTGGTGTAATTCCAATAATTTTTGCTATTTCAATTATGCTTTTCCCAGGAGTAATTGCCAATTTTTTTGTTAACGCTGATAATCAAACTGTGGCGCATATTGCTCGTTTTGTAGCACAATTGTTTCAAAATCAATGGTTTTACGATGGACTTTATTTTGCGATGGTAGTCTTGTTTACTTATTTTTATACGGCGGTTGTTTTTGATCCAAA
>LSNR01000025.1 GCA_003056165.1 Parcubacteria group bacterium M6-OD1-3
GACTACGTACACACTAATCAACTTTCTGGCGGAGAAAAACAGCGAGTGGCAATTGCCAGAGCATTAGTAACTAATCCAGAAATTGTTTTTGCTGATGAACCAACTGGAAATTTGGATTCAAAATCTGGATTACAAGTAATGAAAATTTTGCAAGAGCTTAACAATAAAGAGGGTAGAACGATTATTCTCGTTACACATGAAACTTATACTGCTGAACATGCTAGACGAATTTTGTATATGCAAGATGGTAAAATTATTTCCGATAAAAAGATAAAGCACATCAGGGAAGCAACTGATGAAAAATTTTTAAAATAATAGTCTCGCTCTATTGTAGCTACCTTATTTTAATTGTAAACCTTTCACAAAACAGTTTTACTATTTCAACTTCTAAGTTTTATTAACAAAAAATTTAGAAATAATTGTAAGATTTAATGATTTCATCACAAAATCTTATTTTTTAGTAAGTCTATAATGCAAGTTTTAAATCATATAAAAATATCATATAAAAATTTATTAGCGGTTAAACTCCGTTCTTTTTTGACTATTTTGGGGATAATTATCGGGGTGGCATCGGTTATTGTAATATTTGCGGTCGGACAAAGTGCACAAGAATTAATTTTGGATCAGGTTAGAGGTATTGGTACAAATTTGATTGCGGTGATGCCTGGAGCTTCTGATGAAAATGCGCCACCAGCAGCGGTTATGGGTATAGTGGTAACAACTTTAAAATATGATGATTTTTTAAAAATAAAAAAGGAAATTCCAGAAATTGAAACTGGTGGTGGATATGTCTTAGGAACGACAACGGTCAAAAATAATGGAACAAATTTAAGCATGTCTTTTACTGGTACGACCGCTGATTATTTGCAAGTGGAAGATACAAATATTTCTCAAGGAAGATTTTTTAACAAGGAGGAAACGAATAATCTTGCCAAAGTGGCAGTTTTGGGAAAAAATTCAGCCAAAGATTTATTTGGGAAACAAGATCCGATTGGTAAAAAAATTAAGATACATGATTATAAATTTACAGTAATCGGGGTTCTGGAAGACAGAGCATCTGCAATTTTCGGAATTTCCAATCAAAATGATACAGTCTTTATTCCATTATTAACTGCACAAAAATTAATTTTGGGAATTAATCATTTAGCATTTATGCGATTAAAGGTCAATTCATTGGAAAATATTCCTTTAGTTAAATCCGCTGTTGCAACAATTTTAAGGAATCAACATAATATTGATAATCCAGCTAATGATGATTTTTCGGTTCGTGATCAAGCTTCCGCTCTGACGATGATTGATAATATTACCAATGCCTTGCGTTATTTTTTACTGTCGGTTGGAATTATTTCTTTAATTGTCGGAGGTGTGGGTATTATGAATGTGATGCTTATTGCTGTAAATCAGCGGATTAGAGAGGTGGGTTTAAGAAAGGCGGTCGGAGCTAAAAATACCGATATTTTACTTCAATTTTTAATCGAATCGGCGACTATTTCATTTATCGGCGGAGTGATAGGAATAATTTTTGGCATTGCGGTTGTATTTTTGGTTTATCTGGGAATAAATGCTTTGGGATACAATTGGCAGTTTTTAATTTCGTTGCAATCTGTTATTATCGCCGTTTCTGTTTCCGTTTTAATCGGATTAATTTTCGGATTATATCCCGCTCGTAAAGCTTCTCGGATAAGTCCGATGGAAGCATTGCGATATGAATAATATTATTATGAAAATTATTGTTTTGGCAAAAATAGCCATTAAAAACTTACATTCCAATAAGGGAAGGACAACCCTTTCACTTTTAGGTATTGTTATCGGTATTACGGCGGTAATAATGATTTTATCTATGGGTGAGGGTTTACGAAATTTTGTATCTTCTCAAGTTGAAAGTTTTGGGACCGATATAATTGAAGTTGAAACAAAAGTCCCGAAAACATCTCAAATGTCAGCACAAAATGTCGGAGGGATGGCTGGTGGTGTTCAAGTGACAACATTAAAATTGGCAGATATTGAGGCGGTTGCAAAAAATCCCAATATTAGCGGTTGGTATGCGGGAATTTTAAGTCAACAAATTGTCAGTTACAAAACAAAAACCAGTCAGTCATTTATTCTTGGTGCAACATCCGATATGATTAGTGTTGATAAAGGAAGTGAAATAGCTGCGGGAAGAATGTTTTCTCAACAAGAAGACAATAATTTAAAACAGGTTGTTGTATTGGGGTCTAAAATTAAAAAAGATTTTTTTCATGACGAAAATGCCGTTGGAAAAAGAATAAAAATAAAAGGTCAGACATATAAAGTTTTGGGGGTTATGAAAGAAAGAGGTGCTACTGGAGCTTTTGATTTTGATAAAATTGTTTTTATGCCGATTCAGACTTTGCAGAAAAAAATGATGGGTGTTAGTCATATTCAATTTGCCATTTTTAAGTTAAAGAATATGGCTTTAGAAGATCAAACAACTCAAGAAACTATAAACATATTGAGAAGACGTCACGATATTAAATATGAAAAAAAAGCTAATGCAGATGCCGGACTGGATGATGATTTCGCCGTTACTTCCATTGCAGAAGCTAAAGATATGCTAAATAAAGTTTTCATTATCATTGATGCTTTACTATTAGGATTGGTTTCTATTTCTTTGGTGGTGGGAGGTGTGGGTATTATGAATGTAATGTATGTTGCTGTAGTAGAAAGAACAAAAGAAATAGGTTTACGAAAATCTGTCGGGGCAAAAAAATTTGATATTTTATTTCAATTTATTTTTGAAGCTATCTTATTGACTTTACTGGGCGGATTAGTTGGTATTACAATTGGATTTTTATTGACACAGTTATTGACTTATTTTATTTCCAAAGCCGGATTTGTCGTCCAGCTTGGAGTTAGTTTGAAAGCAATTTTTATTGGAATTGGTTTTTCTGGAGTTACTGGATTAATCTTTGGCTTTTATCCTGCGAGAAACGCTTCACGCTTAAATCCAGCCGAAGCACTAAGGAAGGAATAAAAAATAAAAAAAACAGCGGGTAGTAAAATTAGAGGAAGTGACATTGGCTTGCTATTAGAAATTTATTATCAAAAATTCAGAAAAGTAATAAAAAAATTTAAAACATAAAAAAATGCAACTGTCAATATTGCGTAAATTTAAACGAATGATATACTTATAAAAAATAGAAATAGTTTGATTGTAATTTATTTAATTAATTTTTTAATTTAAAAACAATATGGAAATGGAAGAAAAAGAAAAAAACGATGATATTATTGAAGCTAAGGTTTCTTCGGATGATGGAAAGCAAAAAAATCGTCGTGTGGAGATTGTTCTGATTATTATAATTGCTTGCTTACTGGGAGTTATGATAAAAACAGAATCATTAAAACGAATTGCTATTGGTTTTGATGACTATAAGACGATAACAGGAAAGCAGGGTTATGATATTGAAAAAATCGAAAAAGAATTATTGGCGAAAAAAAAGAAGGCTACAGAAGAGGCTCAAATGGCTGCTGAGAATGCTAAAAATCAAGCTGAAAATAGCGCAACTGACGGTAATGACAAAAAAACTGAACAAAAATAAGTTGGATTAGAAAAAAGTTTAAGTAATTTAATTAATAATTTATTTTAATGAAGATTGCTTCGCAGAATGTTAGCTAACATCTGAGATGCAATACCATTTGTTTTCTATGAATGATGAAAATAAAACAGAATCTAAGAAAAGTAGAGGGAATCAAAAAATAAAAAATTTGATTTCATTAGTAATTCTATTGACAGGACTTTTTGTCGGAAGTTTGTTTGTGGACTTATCACAACTTGTTAAAGGTGGTGGTGTTTCTCAAAAAATGCTCGATGGTAAAGATATCTTTCAATTGAATGACAAGACATGGGTAGCTTATTCTGATCCAATTGTTGATGTTAGTATTATCAATGATGATAGTTGTAAAGACTGTAATGTGGATGAAGCTTTGGTTTGGTTTAAAAAAATACTTCCAACAATGCTAGCGAACAAAGTTGATTATAACTCTGATGAGGGAAAAAGTCTTATTAAGACATTTGACATAAAGAGTTTGCCAGCTTTTGTTTTTGCTGGGGATGTTAAGGATACAGAGTTTTATGCTCAAGCTGAACAATTATTTTCAGAAAAAGATGGTAAATATGTTTTGGATACTGCCAAGTTGGGTTTGCCAGCTGGAAAATATGTTGAAACGCCGAAAATAAAAGATACTGACATTAAAATTGGTTCGGACGATGCCAAAATTAAGTTAGTTGAATTTTCTGATTTTCAATGTCCATATTGTAAGATGTTTCAAGGAACAGTTGATGATATTTTAACTGAGTATGGTGATGATGTGCAACTTATATTTAAAAATTTACCGCTTGATTCTATCCATCCAAGAGCGAGAGATGCTGCTTTAGCCGGGGAGTGTGCCAATGAACAAGGAGGATTTATAGATTATTCCAAGCAATTATTTGGGAATCAGGAAAAATGGACTAAAACCAAGGATAACAAATTATTTATAAGTTATGCTGGTAAATTAAAAATGGATACTGAAAAGTTTAAGCAATGTTTGAACGATAATAAATATAAAGATATTATTGATGGAACAATTGCTGAGGCAGAAAATTTCGGAATTTCTGGAACACCTGCAATATTTATTAATAATAAATTTAAAGGTGGTGTAGTTAAATTAGATGAGCTAAAAGGTCTGATTGATGAGGAATTAGGGAAAACTCAAGATAACGCAACTGATAATTCGGAAACAACAACAAAAGCTACTGAATAGTATAGAAAAACTTTTTTTAAACACCCTCTTTTTAGGGGGTGTTTTTTTATGTTAGTTACATATGATAATGTCATACCATCTGTCAAATAGAAATGTCATAGTTGCTGAAATATGCTAGTGTTTAGTATTAATTAAATTAATACTAAACACAATATGGAAAAACTAATAGTAATGACAACTAAAGAAATATTATTAGGGGATAGATTTAACTTTCTTGATAAATTGTATAGGTTAAAAAATAATATTATAGTGTCTAGAATGTGTTGCAATTAATTGTTGAGGTTAAGAGGCAGAACTTACTTAGGATTTATAGAAAGTTTGATGGGATTGTCTACGAGGTGGTCATCGTGTACAAAAACTTGACAATATTTTTTGTTTATGTATAATTGTAGAAGTGAAAGCTATCAAATGATTTATTATACAATTTTAGGGGACAATTAAATAACTTTATTAAAACTCATTGGAAACCTTTTCCGTTTTGACGGGAAAGGCTGTGATGGGAATTGTTTTTATGTCTAAAAGCAAGAAAGAGCTAAAGGTTAAACGAAGAATAGGGCAATCTTCTTCTTTGTCGAAAAGAAAGTTTTTCAAAAAAAGTGTTATGGTCTCTTTGCCAAACTTGATTGAGGCCCAAACAGACTCTTACAATTGGTTTTTAGAAAAAGGGTTTCAAGAACTAATTGATGAAGTAAATCCAGTTAAAGATAATTCTGGAAATTTGGAAGCATCAATTTCTGATTTTTATTTAGACAGTCCAAAATATCCAGAAGATATTTCAAGAGAAAAAAATATTTCTTTTGAGGCTCCGTTGAAAGCAACAGCATCTTTACTTATTAAGAAAACTGGGGAAATTAGAGAACAAGAAATTTATTTGGGAGATTTCCCAATAATGACTGATCGTGGAACATTTATTATTAATGGCGTGGAGCGAGTGGTTATTCATCAATTGATTAGAAGTCCGGGAGTTTTCTTCACGATGGATTATCAGAAAGGTAAAAAAACTTTTGGAGCTAAAATTATTCCAAACAGAGGTGCTTGGATAGAAATAGATACGGATGCTGACGGTGTTATTTCTGTAAAAATAGATAGAAAAAGAAAATTAGCAATAACTTCATTGCTAAGAGCTTTTGGTTTGGATGATAAAAAAATAAAAAAGGAATTTAGTGATATAAATACTGGAGATGTTGATTATATTGAAGAAACATTTGCAAAAGATATATCTAATACAAGAGGTGAAAGTTATAAAGAAATTTATAGAAGAATTAGGCCAGGGGATTTTGCTACGGAAGAAAACGCTAAGCAAATGGTCAATGCAATGTTTTTTGATTTTGAAAAATATGATTTTGGTAGCGTTGGTCGCTATAGATTAAATCAACGGTTAGAAGTAAGTCGTTCTGATGAAAAAGAAAACAGAGTATTGTTGGTTGAGGACTTAATTCTAATAATAAAAGAAATTATTCGTTTGAATAATGATCCTTTAGCACAAGCTGATGATATTGATCATCTGGGGAATAGGCGTGTACGAGGTGTTGGGGAATTGGTGCAAAATAAGCTAAGGATTGGAATGGCAAGAATGGCGCGCAATGCTAAGGATAGAATGAGTACTTGTGATGTTGATACGGTTGTTCCTGGGCAAATAGTAAATTCCCGCCCAGTAGCTGCTTCTATAAAAGAATTTTTTTCCAGCTCACAACTTTCTCAATTTATGGACCAAGTGAATCCTTTAGCAGAATTGGAACATAAAAGGCGTTTAAGCGCTATGGGACCGGGTGGATTAACAAGAGAGCGTGCTGGCTTTGAAGTGCGTGATGTTCATCATTCTCATTATGGAAGAATTTGTCCAGTGCAAACTCCTGAGGGTCCGAATATTGGATTGGTTGGGCAAATGGCTAATTATTCGAGAATTAATGAATATGGTTTTCTAGAAACACCATATTTAAAAGTAAAAAAGAGTGTTAAGAATAGTGTCGGTCAGTTGGAAGATAGAATCTTGAACGAAAATATTTCAGGTGTTGCTAAACAAGGAACTTTAATAGATAAAAAGCTGGCGAGTAAGATCAGTAAATTAAATAAAGAAAAGATAAAAGTGTTGCCATTTATTGAAGAAAAAATTGAATTTATTGATGCTACTGTTGAAGACCGAAAAAGTATTGCTCATGCTGGAATTGAAATGGATGAATATGGAAATATCTTGGAAAAAAATGTTGAAGCTCGTGTAAAGGGTCATCCAGAAATGATTGAAGCTATGAATTTGGATTATGTAGATGTTTCTGCTAAGCAATGTATTTCTATTGCTACATCAATGATACCGTTTTTGGAACATGATGATGCTAACAGGGCATTGATGGGTTCAAATATGCAACGACAAGCTGTTTCTTGTGTTAAGCCAGAGGCTCCTATTGTGGGAACTGGTATTGAAGATAAAGCAGCTGCCGATTCTGGACAGGTTGTTTTAGCAACTGAAGATGGCGAGGTTATTGTGGCTGATGCTAGTCAAATAATGATAAAAGAAAAAAGTCCGGCTGGAGCTAAGACAAAATATTTTAGAAGAAAATATCCTTTACAAAGTTTTGCCAAATCAAATGCTTTTACTAGTATGAATCAAATTCCGCGAGTAACTGTTGGAGATAAAGTGAAAAAAGGTCAACTTTTGGCAGATGGAGCTTCTACTGAACATGGAGAAATCGCTTTAGGACAAAATGTTTTGACAGCTTTTGTTCCTTGGGAGGGTTATAATTTTGAGGATGCTATTATTATGTCGGAAAGATTAGTACAAAATGACAGATATAGTTCAATTCATATTGAAGATTTCTCTATTGATGTTAGAGATACAAAACTTGGAGCAGAAGTAGTAACAAGAGATATTCCGAATATCGGAGAAGAAAGATTAAAAAATCTTGACCAAGAAGGGATAATCAGGGTGGGTGCAGAAGTCATTTCTGGGGATATTTTGGTTGGAAAAATTACACCGAAAGGAGAAGGGGATTTAACTGCTGAGGAAAGATTACTGAGAGCTATTTTCGGAGAAAAATCTAGAGATGTTAAAGATTCTTCTTTGTATCTTTCACATGGTAAGCACGGAAAAATTGTTGATGTTAAGATTTTTTCTCGTGAACAAGGCGATAAATTGGCAACAGGTGTGATTAAAAAAATACAAATTTCTGTTGCTCAACTAAGAAGAGTTTCAGTTGGAGATAAATTAGCTGGACGACATGGAAATAAAGGTGTTGTGTCTAGAATTGCTCCAGTTGAAGATATGCCTTATCTTCCGGATGGAACGCCAATAGATGTTATTTTAAATCCATTGGGAGTTGCTAGTCGTATGAATATTGGTCAAATTCTTGAAATACATGCCGGCTGGGCTGCTTCAAAATTAGGATATAAACTTGCAACACCAGCATTGGACGGGGTTAGTGAAAAAGATATTAAAGGTGAGCTAAAGAAGGCCGGACTTCCGGAAAATGGAAAAATTAGATTAGTGGACGGGAAATCAGGTGAATACTTTGATAATGAATCGACTGTTGGAATGATGTATATAATGAAGCTAAATCATTTGGTTGATGATAAAATGCATATGCGTTCAATCGGTCCATATTCATTAATTACTCAACAACCATTAGGAGGAAAGGCACAATTTGGTGGACAAAGATTTGGAGAAATGGAAGTTTGGGCCTTGGAAGGTTATGGTGCTGCTTACTCTTTGCAGGAAATGCTGACGATTAAATCGGATGATGTGCGTGGTCGTTCTGGTGCTTACGAATCTATCATTAAAGGTGAGAAAATTAGTAGTCCGAGTATTCCAGCGTCATTCCATGTGTTAGTTAGTGAGTTGAAAGGATTATGTATGAATGTGGAATTAACTGGTATAAGAAAAACAATTTCAAAAAATAAATAACTTTTTATCTTTTGTTAGTTTTTGAAATCAAATTGATTTTAGCTAACTCTTTTCAAAACATATGCAAAACAACACAGGCGTAAGTGATTTCAAAGGTATTAAATTGAGCCTTGCTAGCCCAGAAAAAATATTGGACTGGTCTAGTGGCGAAGTTACTAAACCGGAAACCATAAATTACAGAACACAGCGTTATGAAAAAGACGGTCTTTTCTGTGAGAAGATTTTTGGACCGTCAAAAGATTGGGAGTGTTATTGTGGTAAATATAAAAGAATTCGTTATAAAGGAATTGTTTGTGATAAGTGTGGAGTAGAGGTAACACGATCTAATGTTCGAAGGGAAAGAATGGGACACATTAAATTAGCCGTTCCAGTTTCACATATCTGGTTTTTAAGGAGCGTTCCTTCTCGAGTTGGATTGGCACTTGGTCTATCTTACCAAGAGTTGGAAAGAGTGACCTATTTTTCAGCCTATATTGTTACGCATATTGACGAAGGAAAGAAAAAAGATTTTCTTCAACAAATTGAAAAAGAATACAATTCAAAAACAAAACAAGCCAAAGGTGACGCCGAAAGTATTGAAGAAATAAAGAGTCAATATGATTATATTAGTAATGAAGTTAAAAGTCTTAAACTATTTCAAGTTTTATCGGAAGTTGATTATTTCAATTTATCTTCTCAAGCTGGCCAAGTTTTTACAGCCGGAATAGGTGCAGAAGCTATTAGGACTCTTTTATCAGAATTAAATATAAATAAAACAATAACGCAATTAAAAAAAGAATTATCTGAAAAAGGTGGAGCTAAGACTAGTAATCAAAAAATATTAAGAAGGATTAAATTATTGCAAGGATTTAAAGATTCCGGTTTAGAATTGGAATGGATGTTTCCAATGGTTATTCCTGTTATTCCGCCAGATTTGCGTCCGATGGTGGCGTTAAATGGTGGAAGATATGCCACTTCTGATTTAAACGATTTATATAGAAGAATTATCAACAGAAATAATAGGCTTAAAAAACTTATTAGTTTGAATGCCCCGGAAGTTATTACCAGAAATGAAAAAAGAATGTTGCAAGAAGCAGTCGATTCTTTGTTTGATAACAGTATGCGACGTTCGCATGCGTCGGTAGCTGCTTCAACTGGACAGAAAAGAGCTTTGCGTTCGTTGGCGGATTCTTTAAAAGGAAAGCAAGGTCGATTCAGACAAAATTTATTAGGAAAGCGTGTTGATTATTCTGGACGAAGTGTGATTGTTGTTGGACCGCATTTAAAGCTTCATCAAGTTGGATTACCTAAAAAAATGGCATTAGAGTTGTTTAAACCTTTTATTATTAATAAATTGATTGAAAAGGAATACGCACATAATGTTAGAATGGCTGGGAGAATGGTTGACACGGAATCTGAAAAAGCTTATGCAATGTTGGATGATATTATTAAAAAGCATTATGTATTATTAAATCGTGCCCCAACTTTACATAGATTATCAATCCAAGCTTTCCAACCAGTTTTAATTGAAGGAAAAGCAATTCAAGTGCATCCAATGGTTTGTGCTGCTTTTAATGCTGATTTTGATGGTGACCAAATGGCGGTGCATGTTCCATTGACAGATAAGGCTAGAGAAGAGAGTGCTAATATGATGCTTTCTTCAAAAAATCTATTAAAGCCTGCCAGTGGTGACCCGATTACAACTCCTTCTTTGGATATTGTGTTGGGAATCTATTATTTAACTCACATTAAAGAAGCAAAGAAGGAGAAAAATGTAAAAGCATTTTCATCTATTGAAGAAGCTTTGTTAGCTCATCAGACTGGTCATATTAAAATAAATGTGAAAGTTAGGGTTGATATTGACAATGAAGGATTGATAGAAACTTCTATTGGTAGGATTATGTTTAATGATTTGTTGCCGAAAGAGATTGGTTTTATAAATATGGAATTGACTAAGGTAGAATTAAAGAAAATCGTTTCGCAAATGATTGAAACGGTGGGACAAGAAGGCACCGCTAAATTTGTTGACGATGTTAAAAATCTTGGATTTAAATTAGCGGGAGCATCAGGTATTAGTTGGGGAATGGATGATTTAGTTGTCCCAAAAACGAAAAAGGAGATAATCGTCGAATCAGAAAAGAAGGTAGAAACAGTTATTCAGCAATATAATGATGGATTATTAACTGCTGAAGAAAAGAAAAATAAGTCGATTGAGCTTTGGAATGAAGCCAAGAATAAAATTACGGAAGAAGTTCGAGATTCTTTGGACAAGGAAGGCCCTGTTTACGCAATGGTTTATTCAAAGGCTAGGGGCAGTGAGTCTGTTGTAGTACAAATGACTGGAATGAAAGGACTAATGGCAGATGCCAGTGGTGAAACAATTGAACTTCCTGTAAAAAGTTCTTATAAGGAAGGTTTAAATGTGCTGGAATATTTTATGTCTACTCATGGAGCTAGAAAAGGAATGGCAGATACTGCTCTGCGAACTGCTACTGCGGGATATTTGACTAGACGATTAGTTGATGTGTCTCAAAATATTGTAGTAAGAGAAGATGATTGTGGTGATACAGTTGGAACATACTTATACAAAGAAGATTCAGATAGAATTGGTCAAAGTTTTGCAGAAAGGGTTGTTGGTAGAGTTGTTTTAGAAAATATTGTTAATCCAAAAACTAAGGAAGAGATTGTGAAAAAAGGAGACTTAGTTACGCTGGGGCAAGCTAAATTAATCGAGGAAGCTAAAATTGAAAAAGTTAGAATAAGGAGCGTAGTTGCTTGCAAAACAAGAATTGGAGTTTGTCAGAAATGTTATGGGCTTGATTTGGGAAGAGGTGGTCTAGTTAAGAAGGGTGAAGCTGTCGGAGTGGTAGCAGCACAAGCTATTGGAGAACCGGGAACTCAATTAACTATGCGTACTTTTCATGTTGGAGGTGTAGCTGGATCTGATATTACTCAAGGTTTGCCTAGAGTTGAAGAAATATTTGAAGTGAGAGCACCAAAGGGTGAGGCTCTAATTTCTGAAATAAAAGGTAAGGTTAAATCTATTGAAATTGATAATTATGGAAAGAATATGGTTGTAGCGATAGAAGGAGCAGAAGATGATTCTACTGAAAAAGTTGTCAAAGAATATAATATCCCAGTTAATATAACTTTGAGTGTGGCAGAAGGTGACTTGATTGACAAAGGAACAGTTTTATCTGAGGGGCATATTGATTTAAAGAAACTTTATGAAACTATGGGACAAGAAGCAGTGCATAGATATATTACTAGAGAAATTCAAGAAATTTATGCTTCTCAAGGAGAGGGGATTAATGACAAACATATTGAAGTTATTATTAGGCAAATGCTAAGCAGAATTAGCATAAGTGATTCTGGAGATACTAATCTTCTAGTTGGCGATGTGGCAAGTAGCGAGCATTTTGAAGAAATGAATGAAAAAGCTAGAAAGAAGGGTGGCGAAGAGGCTAAAGGTAAGCCGGTTATTTTGGGTATTACTAAAGTCGCTTTATCTACCGAGTCATTTTTAAGTGCTGCATCATTTATTGAAACTGCCAAAGTTTTGATAAATGCTTCTGTTCAAGGAAAAGAAGATAATCTTAAAGGTCTTAAAGAAAATATTATTATCGGTAGACTTATTCCTGCTGGAAGTGGTTTCCGCGAATAACTTAGAGCTAGAACAATAATATTTTTAAATAAAAACACTTTCATATTAGACGAAGGTGTTTTTGATTTATTTATTTTAAAAAAAGAAATATCCATTTAAATAAACACTTTCTAATAATTCACTAGGACCGTCCTAGACAATAGTCCTAGACAATATTATTTTAAAGAGTTAGCTTAAATAATAAATAGAAATAATTAAA
>LSNR01000026.1 GCA_003056165.1 Parcubacteria group bacterium M6-OD1-3
CATATACTGCTTGGAAGGTGCCTTATATTCATAATGCGTTTGAAAATGCTGGGGCGACGGCATCTGGAGTGGAAACAGCCTATCGTATCTTAAAAAGAAAAGGAAAGATTAAAAAAAATATCAAGTTCGTTGTTTTTGCTGGTGATGGAGGAACCTTTGATATTGGGTTGCAATCACTTTCTGGAATGATGGAGAGAGGTCATGATGTTTTGTTCGTAGCCTATGACAATGAAGGATATATGAATACTGGTGGACAACGATCAGGGGCAACACCGCTTGGTGCTGATATGGAAACAACTCCGGCCGGCAAAAAGTCTTCTGGAAACAAAATTCCTCGAAAAGATATAATGGAAATAATGAAAGGTCATCATATCAATTATTTAGCTCAAGCTAATACAGCTTATATTAAAGATTTGCAAGTGAAAGCGAAGAAGGGCTTGGAAACAGAAGGGCCAGCTTTTTTGTTAGTATTGCAACCTTGTACTAATGTCTGGAAATTTCCAACTTCGGATTATGTGAAAATTGGAAAATTGGCGACAGAGACAAATTATTGGCCATTATATGAAATAGAAAATGGAGAGTATAAATTAAATTTTAAAAATGAAAAACGAAAGCCAATAACTGAATATCTAAAAACGCAAAGAAGATTTAAACATCTTTTTGAGGATAAAAGTAAATTGATTATAAAGGATATACAAAAAAATATTGATTCTAAATGGGAAGATTTGATGAAAAATATTAAGAATAGTAAAATACAATAAGAATTTTAATTGTGAGGGGAGCCACTTGTCAGACTTCCTGCCTGCCGGCAGGCAGGGAACCAATGACCTACGCCGTTACCCGCGCGAAATGCTTTGAGCCACTCATCGGACTTGAACCGATAACCTACGGTTTACGATACCGTTGCTCTACCAATTGAGCCAGAGTGGCAACTAAAAATAAGTATAATATTATTTTAATAAAATTTCAACTATAAAAGATTTTATAGAACGCTACAAGAAGAATTTATTGCCTTTGGAAATTATACAAATGATATAGATAAATTTAATAAAATGTTAACAGAGTGGTTGATAGAGTATAACTCTATCAGACCTCATGAAACTTTAGGAGATAAAACTCCTTTAGAAGCTGTAGAATAGTTTGGTGGGGTTGCTTACGAGGTGGTCATCCTGTACAATAGATTTGCATTTTAATAATAATGTATTATAATACATAAGTTGAGCTGTATTTTTTTAAAATTAAGTAAGTATATGAAAAATATTTTTTCAAAGAAAAAACCAAATATAAGTGTTGATGTAAATGTTGATAATTTGTTTGAAAACAAAAATGAAACTAGCCATAACGAAAAGTTGAGGGGGCACAAAAAGGATGTGTTTACAGGATTGCTTGATAAATTAGTAGCAGTCAGTTTGTTTATGATTTTTCTTGGTGTACCATTATTTTTTACGGGATTAGCTTTTCAGGGGATTGTTTTTGAAAAACAAATATATTTTTATTTTTGGATATTATTAGCTCTAGTTGCTTGGGTTTCAAATGGTGTAATTTTTGGAGAATTGAAAATAAGAAAAACTCCTTTAGATATTCCGATAATTGCTTTCTTAATTATTTACTCAATAGCAACATTCTTTTCGGTAGATAGGTGGCACAGTTTTTGGGGATTTTTTGGAGACCCTTCTATGGGTTTAGTAAATTTATTAGCAATTATTATCGCTTATTATCTAATTATTAGTAATTATAGCGTAAAAAAAATGCATTGGATGATAGGAGGATTAATTGTTGCTAATTTAATTATTGCAGTATCGTCATTATTGATATTTTTTGGTATCAATATTTATCCGAAAGCGATTAGTGGTTATATTCCGATAAGTTTAATTGGAAGTATTGCTGGTTTAAAAATTTTTGCAGGGATGATGATTCCTATCATAATAGTGGTTGCACTTAAAATGAATGAGCATAAGAGTAAGATTATTAATATAATTAGCTATTTGCTTCTAATTTTTGTGCCGATTAATTTAACCTTGATTTTAATTTTTTATCAAAGAATAATTGCTTTCATTGTGCTATTTGGAATTGGTTTTTTTCTTTTGTATATTCTGGCAAATATTGTTCGTTCAAAAAAGAAGATGACTTGGGTCCCAATGGTTACTTTTGTTTTAGCGACAATAGTTTTGATAATTGGTAACAATAATATTGCTAAAATAGTTCCGCCTCTTGAAATTTCCCCGAGTGCAAAAATTTCCTGGGAAGTTGCTAAAAATAGCTTAAGAGATAATTTGTTTATTGGTTCTGGCCCTGCTAGTTATAGCTATAGTTTTTTGAAATATAAACCAGTAACATTTAATGCCAATATTTTTTATGACTCAAATTTTTATAAGGGTTCGGGGTTATTTTTTGAATTGTTGTCGACAACTGGAATTTTAGGAACGATAATTTTTCTTATTGTACTAGTAGCATTTATAAATGTGGCAGTTTATTTAATTAGCAGAGATAAAGAAGGAGATAAAATATATTCATTAGGATTATTATCAGCTTCAATTATTGCCATTGCTGGATTATTGTTTTTAAAATTAGAGGGGACAATTTTAATTTTAGGAGGTGTTTTGTGTGCGTTATCTATAGCGACTATGCTGTATGAAAATAATGTTGAAGGGAAATATATAAATTTGTCATTAAAAGCATCTCCAAAATTTGCACTAACTCTAGCGTTTATATTTATTATTGTTAGTACTGGCGTAGCAACAGTATTTGTTTATATTGGAAAAGCTTATGTGGCTGATATTTATGCTGGAAAAACCACAAGAATGAACAATATTTCTAATGAAGATTCATTGAAAGATATTTTGCATGCAACTTCTCTCAATAAGAGAGAAGGGCGATATTATTCTCGAGCTGGGCAAGAATATATGTTATTGGCTAATAACGAGGCACTCAAATCTCAAGAGAATAATAAAAAAGATGTTCAAAAAATAAAAGCATATCTCGACAGTGCGTTGCTTTATGCCAAAGAAGCTGTGAGATATATGCCCAATGATTCACTGTCAATTTCTTCCTTGGCTCAAATAAATGAAAGCTTGGCTATGTATGCACCAAAAACCTTAGGATTTGCCCTGAAGAATTATGAAAATTTAGAAAAATTAAATCCAAACAGTCCAACGCCTTATTTGAAAATTGGACAAATAGATATGGTCATGGCGACAAATGAAAAAGATAAGGCTAAGCGAAAAAAACTTTTAGAAAAAGCAAATGACTCTTTTCAAAAAGCTGTAGACAAAAAAAATAATTTTGCCGAAGGATACTTCTACTTGTCGCTTGCTAAGAATGCCTTAGAAGATAGGGATGGTGCAATTAATGCGATAATTGAGGCAGTTAAAATAAATCAAAATAATACGAATTATCTATTTAATTTAGGAAGGCTGTATGAGGATCGTGATAGAAAAGGAGATTTGGATAATGCACAAAAAATATTTGAATATATTCTTACCGTTAATCCAAATAATATTGATGTTAATTTTACTTTAGCACTGTTATATGAAAAATTAGGAGAAAAGGAGAAAGCGATAAGTCAATATGATAAAACAATCAAGTTGATAACTGAGTCTAAAAATAAGGATAGTGATAAAATTATTCACCAACTAAAAAAAATGATTGAAAATGTTAAAAATGGAATAAATAATAACGATATTATTGCTAATAACATTAAAGCGATTAAGGCGAATAATTTAAATAAGAAAAACAACAAAAAAAGTAATGAAAATATGAATAATTCCGAACAGAGAAATCCGTCCATAGTACCCAGTGCGGATACTACACAAGTACAATCCACCCAGAACAGTGGAACTGTTCAAGATGTTAAAAATAATAATTAATAATTTTCGTTGATTTTATTAGAATTTAATTAATTTCATATTTAGACTCTTGTAGATAATAAATATAAAATAATTATATAAAAAATGAATAAAATTAAAGAAATAAAAAATATGACAATAGAAGTAACAGATGCAAATTTTAAACAAGAAGTTTTGGAGAGTGATAAGATTATCTTGGTAGATTTTTGGGCACCATGGTGTGGACCATGTCAAATGATGGGACCAATACTTGAAGAGTTATCACAAGAGGTTGATGATGGATTTAAGATTGCAAAACTAAATGTAGATGAAAATCCTAATACTGCAGGAGCATATGGAATTATGTCAATTCCAGCTTTAAAAATTTTCAAAGACGGAAAAGTTGCTAAAGAATTTGTTGGAGTTCAAGATAAAACTAATTTACTTGAAGAATTGAAGAGTTGTTAAAACACATTTCTGATAAATCTAATTGTTATAGTGTGGTAATGAATATTTAATCAGATTATTATAGTTATGCTAGATATTAAATTTATAAGAGAAAATCAGGATTTGGTTATTGAAGCCATTAGAAAGAAAAATGCTAATGTTGATTTAGATGAGTGGCTAAAAATTGATGATAATAAAAGGATATTGCAACAAAAACTGGAAGCAAAAAGAGCGAAACAAAATAAAGTTTCTGATGAAATTGCTATGGCAAGACAAGACGAGCGAGAGAGAAAAATTACTGAAATGAGTGAGCTGAAACAAGAAATAAAAGAAGCTACGAATAAATTGAAAGTTATTGAAAAAAAATGGCAAGATATTTTGATGAGCATTCCGAACATTGTCTCGCCGAATATGCCAGAAGGAAAGAGCGATGAGGATAATGTACTCATTAAAAAGTGGGGAAAAATTCCTAAATTTGGCTTTAATCCAAAAGAGCATTATATTCTAGGTAAGGAGCTTGATTTAATAGATACAGAAAAAGCTTCAGAAGTTTCTGGTTCAAGATTTTATTATTTAAAAAATGAATTAGTTTTGATGCAGTTTGCTTTGACGATGTTTGCTTTTGAGACATTAACAAATGAGGAAATTATTAAAAAAATTGTTGCGGATAATAATTTAAAATTATCTACAAAGCCGTTTGTACCAATGATACCACCAGTGATGATTAGAGATTCTGTCCAAAAAAGCATCCATAGAGTTTTTGGAGATCAAACTTATTCTATTGAAAATGAAGATTTAAATTTGGTTGCATCAGCTGAACATACCTTAGCTCCTTATCATATGAATGAAGTTTTAGATGAAAGAGATTTACCAAAAAGATATTTGGGTTTTTCAACAGCATTTAGAAGAGAGGCTGGGACCTATGGTAAAGATATGAGTGGAATTTTTAGAAGTCATCAATTTGATAAATCGGAAATGGAATCTTTTACAACGGCGGAAACAGGTATTGATGAGCAGAAGATGATCGTAGGGTTGCAAGAATATATGATGCAGAAATTAGAAATTCCATATAGACTTGTACATGTTTGCACTGGTGATACTGGAAAACCAGATTATGATCAATATGACATTGAAGCTTGGTTGCCAGGACAAAGAAAATATCGTGAGACACATACTTCCGATTATATGACGGATTATCAAACTAGGGGAATAAAATCTTTTTATAAAACAAAGAATGGAGAGCGGAAATTATTGCATACTAATGACGCAACAGCTTTTGCTGGTAGACCGTTAGTGGCTATTATGGAGAATTTTCAGCAAGCAGATGGAAGTATTATTATTCCAAAAGTTCTTCGCAAATGGATGCCTAGAAAAATTAAAAAAATAAGTAATAAAAAATAAAAAATGAAAACAAGAATAAAAATTTTAATATGGTCCTCATTGATTGCTTTTGTTTTGATATTGGTTCATAATCTTTTCTATGTGATTTTTAATTTTGAAGAAGAAATTTTTTTAAGTTTAGCACTAGTTGCGGTTGCTAGTTCCTTATTTTCAGGAATTTATGTTCTAACTTATGAAATAATTTTTAGTTTGAAGAAAGAGAATAAACTAGCTAAAGGAAGAAAAAGGACTTTAAAAAATGGAAGCAAAAAAGAGCAATTTGAAATTAAACGCAAAAAAACATTCGGAGAAAAGTTTGCTGATAAAATTACAGCGGGGATAGGTAGCTGGAAGTTCATTATAATTCAAAGTATAATCTTAATGGTTTGGATGGTTATAAATATTGTGGCTTGGAAAAATGCATGGGATCCATATCCATTTATTTTATTAAATTTAGTCTTAAGTTTTCAAGCAGCTTATGCCGCACCCATAATTATGATGAGTCAAAATAGAACCGCAACTAGAGATAGAAAGAAAACTGATTGGGATTTAGCGACTGATCGACGAGCAGAGAGAGGTATTGCCCAAATTCAGAAGGATTTTATAAGATTAGAACGAAAGATTTCAAAAATTTTAAATAATTTAGAAGGGCAAAAGAAAAAATGAGCTAGATTGTTGACTTTTTCCGTAAAAAGGATATGATAAGGTTTGTATGTAATTTAAAATTTAATTTATAAAAATATGTTAGCAGTAATAAAGACTGGAGGAAAACAATACAAAATTAAGGAAGGTGATAAAATTAAAGTGGAAAAATTGAGTGGTGAGAGTGGTGATAAAATTAATTTTTCAGAAATATTATTTTTGGGAAATGAAAAAGATGTAAAAATAGGAAATCCCTTCCTAAAAGATGCAAAGGTTGAAGGAAAAATTTTAGCTCAATCTAAGGCTAAGAAAGTTTGGGGTATTAAACATAAAGCTAAAAAAAGATATAAAATAAAATTTGGTCACCGACAACCAATTACTGAAATTGAAATTACAAAAATAAGTTAAAAATACTCGTTTTCTATCAAAAGTCTGAGCAAAAAATATTTATTTAAATACCCATTTAAATGTACATTTAAATGGGTATTTAATTTTTTTGACAAAAAGGTAGCTTATTAGACTATGTTAGTGACTATGCATCTATTGGATGCCTCATTAGCTTGTTGTGAAGTGGTTTATTTACAAATTTTTTCTATTTGTTAGGGCTGAGGTGAGGGTTATTTCGTCAGCGTATTCAATGTCGCCTCCCGTTGAAAGACCTCGACCAAGACGAGTAATTTTTAAATTTTTAAAGTCTTGTAATTTTCTTTTTAAATATAAGGCCGTTAAGTCTCCTTCTGTTGTCGGATTAGTCGCGATTATAATTTCCGTTGGTTTTTCGTCAGAAACTCGTTCGAGTAATTGGGAAATTTTTAGATTTTCTTTATCGGATTCAATCGTTCCCCCCAATACAAAATAAACTCCCTTGTAAATCCCAGTTCTTTCAATGGAAATTATGTCCAAGGAATCTTCAACAACGCAAATTGCCGATTGTTCTCTTTGGGTATTTAAACAAATTGTACATTTGTCATTTTCTGAAATATTAAAACATTTCTTACAGTGTTTTAACTGTTTTAGTTTTTTTAGATTATCGGCAAACTCATTTATTTTTTCCTCATTTTGTTTAAACAAAAATAAAACTAATCGTTCAGCCATTTTTGGTCCGACCGATGGGAGAGATGAGAAATTGTCTATTAATTTTTGAAAGATTTTTGGATACATAAATTAGATTTTCTATATGTTATTTGACAGATTAAGTCATAGCTTTTTTGGATATTAGATTATAGAGCGTGGGTTATAAGTTATGTTATTTTAAGTGCTGGTATTCTAGAAAATAGAAATTCTTAGCAAATTTGTCAGTATGGTTTATTTATCTCGGATTCAATATTTATTTGAGTTATTTTTAAATAGAATACTTATTAAACTTTCATTTTATTCACCCGTAATTTAAGTTGTTGTTTCTGGCGTCAGAGTTTCATCGGAATGAATTTTTTCCAGTGATTTAAAGGTTGTTGACTCTTCTTGAAAATAAAGACTAGCTTTTCCGAGAGGACCATTTCTGTGTTTTGCCACAATAACCTCAACGATATTTTTATTTGGAGTATCTGGTTTTTCTCGGTCTTCACGATAAAGCATCATTACCACATCAGCATCCTGCTCAATTGATCCTGATTCGCGAAGGTCAGAAAGTTTTGGAATTTGTGGCGAACGAGATTCAACTTGTCGAGATAGTTGAGAAAGAGCTAGGATTGGGATATTTAATTCACGAGCTAACTGCTTTAGGGCACGTGAAATTTCTGAAATTTCTTGAACACGATTTTCGCTTGAAGCACGACGACCTTCCATAAGTTGAAGATAATCAATGATAATCAATCCCAGATTGTGTTCCGATTGCAAACGACGAGCCATTGTACGCATTTCCATAATATTGGCTGAAGCTGTGTCATCAATATAAATAGGGGCTTCACTTAAAATACCCATTGCTTCATTTATTTTTTCAAAATCATTATCAGGACCTTTATCGCGTAACTTTCCAGTACGAAGTCTCCAAAGGTCAATACCAGCTTGGGCGGCTAGCATCCTATCTATCAATTGGTCGGATGACATTTCTAAAGAGAAAATTCCAACCGGTACTTTTGCTTGAACTCCGATTTGTCTAGCCATATCTAAAGCAATGGTTGTTTTACCGATGGAAGGACGAGCGGCTAAAATAATTAAGTCAGACTTTTGAAATCCTGCTAAAACTTTATCAATGTCTGTAAATCCAGTTGGGACACCTCGAACACTGGCATCATCTTTGTGCAATTCATCTATCCTGTCAAAAGCACTTTCTAGAATTGACTTAATTGGCACGAAATCTTGTTTTAAATATTTTTGAGAAACTTTAAAAATTCCTTGCTCGGCTTCATCAAGGAGTCTATCGACATCTTCTGTTTCAGAATAACCCATCTCTACGATACGATCAGCAGCAGAAATAAGCCGTCTCAGCATTGCCTTTTTCTGAACTACCTTAGCGTAATGCAGAACATGTGAGGCGGAGGGAACAGTATTGACAAGAGAAGCAATGTAGCTTGAACCACCAACTTCTTCTAACTTATTTTTTTCATCCAGCTTATTGGAAATACTGAGGACATCTATAGGGTCTCGATTTTCATAAAGTTCTAGCATTGTATTAAAAATAGCACCATGATCGTTTTTGTAAAAATCATCGGGTTGTAAGAAATCAGCTATTCTAATAATAGCGTCTTTGTCTAGCATAAGTGAGCCTAAAACAGATTGTTCAGCCTCGACATTATTGGGCGGAACTCTTAATTTTTCATTTGATGTAGATTTTTTTTCAGACATATAAAATAAGTATATATCATTTATAAATACAAATCAACGCTTGACATATTTGGTAATTGTGTGGTAATCTAATGTTTCTAAAGATAAGATGAATTAACTAAGAAATCGATATAGATATGGATAATTTTTCACAAGTTGTTGAATCAATAACTGAAGAAATAAATCAACGAGCTAGAGATATGATAGCTAGTCGTTTTGGTTTTGGAAATAAAGAGAGTATGACACTTAGCCAAATAGGTAACACTTATGGGATTACTAGAGAAAGAGTTCGACAAATTATTCAAGAGTCAATTAATAAAATCAAACTAAAAGCTCAAAAAGATGCATTATTTAGAGAAGCGGAAAAAGAGTTAAAATTTACAGTCAGAGAAAAATATGGTATAATTCTGAAGGACGATTTGATAGAGATATTGTCCATACAAAGAAAAGAGGAAAATTTTGTAAAGTTTCTTTTATTTTGTTCAGATAAATTGGAACATAATATAGAAAAAAAAGAGTTTGAAGAGGTTGTTATTGACAATACTTTTGATTTTGACAAATGGAAATATATTAGGAATATAGCAAGAATGATTTTAGATGGGCACAATAAAGCTTTAACTTCAGAAATTTTCTTTAATGAGTTTTTGAAAAAAACTTCCAATAAGATTAAAAAAGATGAATTTTTAAATTTTTTGTTTGTTTCAAAGGAAATAAGACAAAATGTTTTTGGAAAATGGGGAATATCAGGTTGGAAAGAAATCGATCCGAAAGGAATTAGAGAGAAAGCTCATCTAGTTATTCAAGAAACAAAAAAGCCACTGCATTTTAAAGAAGTCGCTAAGTTAATTAATGAATATAAATTAAATAAAAAAAAGAGTCATCCGCAAACTGTTCATAATGAGCTTATTAAAGATGATAGATTTGTTTTGGTAGGTAGGGGTACTTATGCCTTAGATGAATGGGGATATCAGAAAGGAACAGTCAAAGATGTTATAGAAAATATTTTAAAAAATAAGCAAAAACCATTACATCGGGAGGAGATAATGAAAGAGGTATTATTAGTTAGAAGTGTTAAACCTACGACGATAGTGATTAATCTCAATAATTTTTTTGAGAAAGTTGACGGAAAAAAATATTTTTTGAAAAATTAAATAAAAAATGAAATGAATATTTTAGCGGAAAATACTATAACGGCATTTTTTAGTATTATTTGGCAGGCAGTTTCTGCTACCTGGTTTATTTTTTTGCCGTTTTTATTTTATTTCATTTTTAAAATAATTTGGCTTGATTTTATTCAAAGTGATTATTGGAGTAAAATTGAATGGATGGTTTTGGAAATTATTCCGCCAAATGATATAGAAGAAACACCACAAGCAATGGAAATGGTATTATCTGGATTATTAGGGGCAATGAAAGGAATTAATACTATTGAAGAGAATATTAAAGGAGAAACACCGATGTATTTTAGTTTGGAATTAGTTAGTCTTGAAGGTAGCATTCATTTTTTAATTAGAACACCAAAATCTTTCCGTGCTTTAATTGAATCACACATTCATTCTCAATATCCAACAGCAATTGTTCAAGCTGTTCCAGATTATGTTGATAGTATCCCTAAAATTATTCCCAATAAGAAATGGAATCTATGGGGCACTGATTTCAGACTTGATAAAGCGGATCCTTATCCGATAAAAACATATCGATGGTTCGAAGAAGACATCACGGGAAAAATGCTTGATCCCCTAGCCTCACTAATAGAAAGCATGGGGAAAATTGGGCCGCAACAATATTTTTGGTTTCAACTTATTGTAACGCCCAAGGATGCCAAAGAGTATGATACTGGGAAAAAACTGGCTGAAGAATTAGCCGGACGAGAAGTAAAAAAAACATCAAATTTTATAGAAAAGCATCTTATTGTGTGGATGAATTCAATAAATGATTTTATTGCTGAAATTGTTGGTGCTACTGGCGATGGAGACACAAAAGAAGATACCTCGGAGGTTCCCTTGGAATTTAGAATGACGCCAGGTGAAAAAGATGTTTTGAAATTAATAGAAGAAGGAATTGGAAAAAGTGCTTTTAATGTGAAGATGAGGATTATTTATACTGGACGAAGAGAAGCTTTTGATAAGGTAGTTGTTGGTTCGTTTATGGGTGGTATTAAGCAGTTTTCTGATATTAATTTAAATGGTTTTGCTCCAGATAATGATAGCAAAACTTATGCTTTGCATCTTTTTACTGAATCAAGAATGGCCTATCGTCAGCGAAAAATTTTGAGGAGATATCGTGATAGAGATAGAGATGGAGCTACATTTCATTTAAATACTGAAGAATTGGCAACTATTTTTCATTTGCCAACTATGAATGTAATAACGCCGGCACTTCATAAAGTAGAAACTAAGACCAGTAGTGCTCCGGTCAATTTGCCAATAGAATAACAAAATATTGGAGAGTACCTAAGAGAGAACCTATTTTTCAAGACGAGAGTCTATGAAATTGTTTATAAAATTAAAAGAATTTGAAATATAAAAATATGCAGGATATAACTTTTTTTGCTAAGACAAATTTTAGAAATCAAAATGTAAAATTTGGGATTAAGACGGATGATCGCCAAAGGCATCTTTATGTTGTCGGAAAAACTGGAATGGGAAAAACGACTCTTTTGGAAAATATCGTTATGCAAGATATTGTCAATGGTCATGGTGTAGCTTATATTGATCCTCATGGTGATACGGCGGAAAAACTTATTCAAGCTATCCCATCGAATAGAATAAACGATGTGGTTTATTTTAATCCAGCAGATATGGAAAACCCGATTGCTTTTAATATTCTAGAAGCAGTCGAGGAGGATAAAAAACATTTAGTGGCTTCTGGAATGATGGGTGTTTTTAAGAAAATATGGCCGGATGTTTGGAGTGCACGAATGGAATATATTTTAAATAATGCAATTTTGGCATTATTAGATTATCCTGGGTCAACTATGATGGGAGTAAATAGAATGATGTCGGACAAAAAATATAGACAAAGAGTTTATGAAAAAATCAAAGATCCTGTCGTGAAGGGTTTTTGGTTAGATGAGTTTGAAACATGGGAAGACCGATTTCGAAAAGAAGCTGTAGCAGCTATTCAAAATAAAGTGGGACAATTTCTTTCTTCTTCTTTGATTAGAAATATTATCGGTCAGACAAAATCAACAATCAATATGCGAGACATTATGGATAATAATAAAATATTGATTGTCAATCTTTCCAAGGGAAAAATTGGAGAGGATGCGATGCGTCTTTTAGGTGGAATGATTGTGACAAAAATACAATTGGCAGCTATGGAGCGTGTAGATATTCCAGAGGAAGAAAGAAAAAACTTTTATTTAACTGTGGATGAATTTCAAAATTTCGTAACAGAATCTTTTGCGAATATTTTATCGGAAGCCAGAAAATACAGATTGAATTTACTCGTTGCTCATCAATATATTAATCAATTGGTTTTTGATGGGAATAGCACGGTGAGGGATGCAATTTTTGGCAACATCGGGACATTGATAACTTTTCGAGTTGGAGCGGAAGACGCTGAATTTTTAGAAAAAGAGTTTCAGCCGATTTTTATGATGAACGATATTATAAACCTTCCTAAATATAATATTTATTTGAAATTAATGATTGACGGAATTGCCGGTGATGCTTTTTCAGCGATTGCTTTGCCACCAATTGATTTAATCGGAACAAAAGAAAATGAAGAAAAAGTTATTAAAATTTCCAGAGAAAGATATGCTAATAATCGTTACGATGTTGAGGATAAGATATCTCGTTGGACTGGTATGATAGTGGAAGCAGATATTAAAAAAAATGCTAATCTGGTAAGAGAAGAATCAAAAAATAAAACAAAAACAAATCAAGTTATCAAAAGAAATATTAAAAAAAGCGTGTCTGGTATTATGAGCGGTAATGATAATAAAAATAGTAAGTTTAATATTAATAATGAATCTGTTGAAAAAAAGCAAATAATAAAAAAATCATTGGAACAGGTAGATGTGGTAAAGAGCAATCGAACCGATGTAATAAATGAAAAAGTAGTTAAAAAAAATATTTCGAAGAAAAAACAGTATAAAACAGTTTGTGATACTTGTGGAGTTGAAATTGAAATACCATTTAAACCTGATGGAGAACGCCCAATATTTTGTCGTGATTGCTTGAAGGATTATCAGCGGGCTTTGTCGCGATTAAAAAACAAAGAAAGTATGATAAAGGAACAACGGGCAAAAACAGTAAAAACGGCAAATAGTTCTTTACTAAATCGAAATAGAAAGATGTCTGTTAAAAAAGCTGTTGAAAAAAAAATTTCTCTCAATAAGATAGATACAGAAGAAAATGTTTATATTTCCAAAGATAAACCATTGCATTTATCTCAAACCAAATATATAGCTCCAAAAAAAATCAAAAACTTACATACCTTGCAAAATAAAATGAAAATTAAAGAAATAATAAGCAAAGTTAATCAGAATAATGAATAGTTTCAAGCTTTTATGATTGACTAGATATCAATTTTAGTATAAAATAATTACTGGTGATCATAAAATGAATAATTAATTTAATTTTCTAAAACCATATGAATATACAACCATTAAAAGATAATATTGTCGTTTCTCCTGAAAAAGAAACGGGAAAAAACAAAACTGAAACAGGGATTTATCTTCCCGAAACAGCTGAATCTGGAAGCGAAAAACCACAAATAGGAAAAGTTATTGAGGTTGGTAGTAGTGATGAGATAGTTATAAAAAAGGGTGATAAAGTAATTTACAATAAATATTCTGGTACAGAAGTTTCTCTTAAAAATGAAGATTATTTAATTGTTAAAAATGAAGATATTCTGGCTGTTATCAAATAACTATTGTTTGAGATTTAAATTTAAAAACCGCTCAATAACTCGGGTGGTTTTTTTTAATTGGTGAATTTATTATTAGATGAGTATTTATTTTTCGATAGCAAATCCTTTTTTTTGCCAACTATTGAAACCACCTTTGATAATATAATTAGCTAAAAATCCTAAATCGTAAAGCTTAACGCTGGCTTTAAAATCTTCCAAATCATTTCTAGCATAGATAACGATTTCATCACTTGTTAAGATCTCGTTTTTTCGTTCTTCCAATTCAGATAATGGAATATTTATTGCTCCGGGTATGTGTTTATTTAAAAATAATAATTTAGGACGAGCATCAATAATAAATATTGGGTAATCATTATCAATAGCAAGTTTAAGTTGTTCCGGAAGTAAATATTCAACTTTGGATACATCAAGACTTGAGGTTGGATCGCCTTCGCTGATAAGAGGGTTATTATCATTTTTCCAGCCGGTAATTCCGCCGGACAAGGCAATAACATTTTCAAAATTCAAGCTTTTTAATAATTCTATCACTGTGGCAATCTCCTTTTTGTTATCATAATTATAACTTATTAGGACAGTTAGGACATTTCTGGGTAAATTTTTCACATCGTTGGATAAATTTTTATTAGAGATATTGATAGAGTTTTCAATATGCTCCTTTTGATAACTTGTGGCATCTCGCATATCTAACAGAACTAAAGACTCTTGATTAGTGATTTTTTCTCTTAATTCACGAGGAAGTAAATATTTATAATTATTATAAGGAATTGATTCTATTTTTTCAGGAGTAGTTTTGCGATTAAAATTTATTTTCGGTCGAATAAAAATAGATAAAGATATTAGTAAAATTAATCCAATCCCGATAAAAATAATTGTGATTTTATTTTTCTCCATACTTTTTATTTTAATACGCTACCGATAAATTGAGGGTAGCCGTTTATGAAGTCTGCTATATTGGTTTCATTTTTTCCAGCTAATTGAATTTTATTTAAGATAATTATGCCATTACTAGTTTGAACAGCTACTTTTCCTTTTGAATTTTTGAAAATTTCTCCTAAACGATGTCTTATTGGTTCAGTATTTTTTTCTAACGAGATATCGGTCAATAAAATTTTTTGTAAGGAACTTTTGTTTTCCCAATTGGTAAAAATTCCTGGCCAAACGCGAAAAGCGCGAAATTTGTTATAAATACTTTTAGCATCAGCATCCCAAATTATTCCACCATCATTTTTTTCAATAAGTTGGCACATAGTAGCTTCATCTAAATTTTGTTTGCGGGGTTTTATTTTTTTAGCTATCCACTTCGGAAGAGTATCAATTAATAAATTTGAAGATAGAATCGCTAGTTTGCTTGTTAATGTTAGATAATCATCATCATCTTTTATTTTAATTTTTGCTTGAGTTAAAATATCTCCAGTATCAATTCCTCTATCCATTAGCATTATGGTTGTGCCGGTTTCAGATAATCCTTGCAAAAGTGCATTTTGAATTGGTGAAGGTCCGCGTAATTTTGGCAGAAAAGAAGCGTGCACATTGATTGATTTAAATCTTGGCATTTCTAGAATTTTTTCTGGCAGAATTTTGCCATAAGCGGCGACAATTATTAAATCTGGAGATAGCTTTTTTAATTTGTTTATAAAGTCAATATCTAATTTTTCCGGTTGCAAAAGAATGTTTTCAATTCCTTCTTCTTGGCATATTTTTTTAACCGGACTGATAATTGATGCCTTTTTCTTAGTTGATTCATTGTCTGGTTGAGTGACAATAGCTGAAAAGTGGTAATTATTTTCTAAAAGTGACCTTAAAATAATGCTGGCGAAGTCGGAAGTTCCCATAAATACAATGTTTAATTTTTGTTTTTCCATATGTCTATAATAATTAAAAAACTTTATTATCTGTTTATAAAAACAATACCATTTAGATGATCAATTTCGTGTTGAAGAGCTCTGGCGAGCAATCCAGTCGCTTTTATTTTACAGCGTTCTCCTTTTTCGTTTAAATAGCGAACCTTTACTTTATCAAATCTTTCGATGGATAAAAACTTTTCCGGAAAACTGAGACAACCTTCTTCGGCAATATTTTTTTCTTTTGAATAAGCTGTTATTTTTGGATTTATGAATATATAAAATTGTTCGGCATATTCAATGATACAGAGCTGGAGAGATTTTCCTATTTGCGGAGCCGCCAAACCAAGTCCATTATTTTTGCGCATAGTTTTTCGCATTTCTACAATCAGTTTTTGAATATCTGAAGATAGTGGAGTTTTGATTTTCTCGGTTTTTTGATCTAAAATTGGATTTGGATAAGTTATTATTTTCATAATAATGTAAATTTAAAACTCAAATAATCGTGAATAAAAAGTTAACATTAAAAAGTATTATAATCAAAATTACTTATAAATTAGTCTATTTTCCTTGTTGTGTAGGACTTTTATTATGGACGAGTCAGTCGATCGCTGTTCAATAATAACAGTTTTTTTATCTCCTTTCAAGACTTTGATTTTTCCGGTGTCAAAACTATTATCATTATTTAGTAGTTGCCAGGTAAAATTAGAGTTGTTTGTGTAATTTTCGACAGTAAAATTAAGAGAATTATTTTGAGGATTGTCAAAATACAAAAACCACTGATTAGTAATTTGGTGTTGTTTCTTTTCGCTATAAATCAGCCAAGAAAAGCTGGTAATTAAAAATATTATTAAAAATGTGAGAATAATTTTTTGATTCATATAATTTTTTTGCAAATTGTGGATTATGTGAGATATGAACTTTTGGATTTTTTTTAGGGCTTGTAATAAATGGCAATGTCTTCTCCGACATAAACTTTCCAAAATTCTTGATTGCTTTCAAATTGCACATTATCAAATTTAGGGTTAATCATGATGAAACTAACTCCGGTCTCATTATAACATTTCTGTGCTCGTTCAGAAGCCGGTTCGGAAATCATCCAAAGCGTGCACATTTCTCGTGGTTTTGTTGAATCATTATATCTTTTAAAATAACTTCGGGAAAGAGGTAAGCTATAATCTTGAATAAAAAACAATTTTATCCATGAGTCAGCCTTTAGATAATTATGGTCTTTGAGAACAATGTTACTGTTCGAAATATTATCTTGCAAGTAATTTTTCAGATAACGAGAGGCTTGAAAAGTTTGAAGAGCTTTTTGATTGTTTGGTTTTTTGACAAGAGATTGTGAGTTGTCGTAAGAGCCAGAACTAAATATAGAAATAAGTAGGATAAATAAGCCAAGTACAAATATTTTTGTTGGCAAAAATAATTTGTTTGAGTTTGTTTTTGTGTAGTTTATTATCCAAACGAATACAAAACTTCCTAAGATAACAAACGGAAAGTTAGCGTAGTTGGCAATTCTGCCTGAAGGTAAATTTATATGCAACCATTGCGGTTTAATTGTCATTAGAGATATTGCCAATGTCCAACCAATTAAGATGGAATTACCGATAAGTTGATGTTTGGAAATTTTTCTAAAGGAAAAAATCGTAATAAGTATTAGTCCAATCATTCCTAATGCTAAGCGGGGTTCGCCAATGGCATATTTAAATTGTGTGAAAGTAAGTCCGGCGCGAGTTGCTTTGGAGGGTGCACCAACGGCGGTCCCTGTAGCGTGATTAGAAAGGTAGGCTGGTGTATAAATGAAAAATAAAAAACAGAAAGCAGCTAATAGAAATGCAAAAATGCTTGGAGAAAATATAATTTTTAAATAGTCTTTTATTATAAACTTTTTGTTGATAGTCGATATTGTAATAAAAACTATAGTTGTAAAAGTGGCAATAAATAAAAAGATGAAACCACTTAAATGATGAGTATAAAACAATCCCATTGTCAAAAAGAGTGCGACAGTTAGCATTTTGGAATTTTTTTCTGTAAAAGCGCGAAAATAAAAATATAAGCAAAGTGGAATAAAGAAGTTGCCAAGTAAATTTCCAATTACACCGCCACTAACAAATTTGGTTTGTGGGGAAGAAATTGCCCAAAGTGGACCAAGTAATAAAAGTGTGAGTATGGCAATTTGATTATTGTGTAATTTAGAGAATTTAAAATTATCGTTAAATATTCTTAATGATAATATAAACATCGCAAGTAATCCCATTATATTTATTAAGAACAAGATTAGAGTAGGGAGGTATGATATAAGAGAAATGCCGGAAATTAAACTGATGGCGGAAAAAATCAGGTGTTCGCCAATAATAAAATCGGAAATCGGTTGTGGCTTAGTTAATTGATATTTCCCATCAACTTCTTTCAATTTAATTTTTTCGTAAGTGGGAAGTTTTCCGGTTTGGGAAATCTGTTGAGACCAATACATATGATGTCCGAGGTCGGTGGAAGTTGGAAAAATAGTATTTTGCAGATAAATTGTTTTAATAAAAATAGTAAGGAAAAGAATTAATATGATAAGCAATGTTTGCTTATTAAAATTTTTAATTTTATTTTTTGACGCACTGTCATTCCGAAAGACATATTTTTCATCGTGAGTTTGCGAACGATAGAAAAATAGTTTATCCGGAATCCCGAACAGAATTGCCTTGATTCTGCCGAGATCACGGATAATCGAAATTCTAGGATTCGCAAGCTCATCAAGAATTTTTGATTTCCGAGATGACAGATGAGATTTTTTTGAAATATTTACTATTAGATAACAGGCAATTAAAAATAAAATTATCATTAAAAGTATTGACCATCTTGTTAAGGGGACACTTATGCGCCCCATTAGAATTATTAAAAAATCTACTGACACAATACTGAGTCCAAAAGAAATTACAAATTTTTCAATCGGATTGAATAATGATTTATTTTTTTTAAAAATTGCTTGCAGTAAAAACCATCCCGGCAAAAATAAAACCGCGACGATGGCAAAATAAAATAAAATTTGTTCTAAAATAAAATTCATAGATTAACTATAAATAAAAAATATACTTAAACATAGTAATTAAGGTTCATTTATTGAAAACTTAATTATATCTATTCTAACATAAAATGCAAAAAAAACAGAGAAGAATATGCTATATCAACAACAGAAAAATTGCAAAAAATATTAAATAAAATCTACTTTACGAGGACACTCCTCGCAAAGTAGATTTGAAGGCTAATTAAAAACCGCTTAGATTAAATCTTTAGTTTTAGGCGGTTTTTTTTATTGAGCAAATTTTGAGGTTTGCTAATTTAACATAATCTGATGGTCGTCAGATTATGGTTGAATTAATTTTTTTGAATTTGGCATGAGACTATTGACTATAATCAAAAATAATGTAAAACTTAAACAATACTGAGGAGGAATTTGTTTTTTGAAAATCAGCGTGTTAAATAATTAATAGGTTGGCACATATTGTCTGTTAAAAAAATGTTAAAAAAGAGAGGGAGGCTATGTATAAATTTCCACGATTTGATAATGGGATGGTTGTGGCTATAAATCTGACAAAGCCAGTTACTATTTCTGGGGATGATTTCTGGGGAAGGAAATCATCAATAACCTTCACGCCAGTTGAGATGAACGGTTGGTGGCGTGATATTGATAAAAACATTGGAAGAATATCTTTGGGGAATATTCAATCTCAAAAACGACGGCTATGCTTTAGTGACGTTGATGGTGTTTGGTTGAATCATCCTGAGCATTTTACAGTATTGAGGGTCTTGGGGTTAGATAAGGTAGCTATTAAATGTGAGAGTAAATGGCCACCATATCTGTTAGCAAATGAGATGCTGACTCGGTTGTCGCCATTTTTGCAGTATGCTGAATATTGTCTCAAATGGCAGAATATTTCAACGAGTACCAATGCATTTGTTGGGTTAGACTTGAGCAGATATACATTTGTTCATCCTACAAAAAATGAAATCTCTATTGATGCCATGATAGATTATAATAAAATAGGCGAGCTACGGGATTCTTTTTCATTTAATCCTGCGTATGATGATTTGCAATTGGGTATCATCCTTTCATCTAAGACTCAGGGCTGGCCAAAGAAATTGTTTTGGGTGGGAAAATTTGCTCGTAAATTTTTGCAATGGACACATTATCAGCGTGTGTCCTGGCCACAAGAAGAAACCGATGTCTTGTATCAGTTTATTAATCACAGGATACTTGATATTTTGGGGGCTATTGGTGCAGTTTCTCTTTCTGATGATCGCTTAATTTCCTGCAGAATTAAAACTGAAAAAGGGGGGCATTCTTCGGATATCGAAGCATTAAAAAAATCAGTTTGAGTTCTATTTTTTTTTGACAACCAAACACCGCCTGAAACTAGAATTAGCTTCAGGCGTTTTTTATTTTTTAAATAAAGATTGTATTATCATTAGTAAAAAATTACACTGTAAAATCTTGACAATATTTAAAAATAATGTAAAACTTAAACAACACTGAGAAGGAATTTGTTTTTTGAAAATTTATCGTGCTAGATACTTTTATTTTAGCACAAAATCATAAAAAAAACATGGAGAAAGTAATGAAAAAAGAGACAACTGCTAGTATTTGGGCGCATGTGGCGATCATAGCAATATCCATAGCAGTAGGAGTTGCTTTT
>LSNR01000007.1 GCA_003056165.1 Parcubacteria group bacterium M6-OD1-3
TTGCACAACTCACAATCACAGTCACTATCCACATTCCTAAAATCATTCTTATATTTTTCATTGGTGATTTGCATTCTTTTATAAAAATTTTTCTCATCATTCCAAAAATCATCCTTTTTTTCTTTATCCCACAAAAAAAGCTTACCGTGACGCCCTTCTCTGGTTGGAATAACGCAATCAAACATATCCCAGCCAAGTTTTACGCACCGAACAATATCTTCAGGTGTACCTATTCCTAAAGCAAACTTTAAAGATTTCCGAGGAATAAAGTTTGCTGTTTTTTGTAAAACATTTTCCATAAAATTTCCATCAGCATCAATATGTCTTGCTCCAAAACCATAACCATCCCAATCTCTCCCGATTTTCTTGCCAACATTCTTTAAACCATCAATGCATTTTTTTCTTAAGTCGATATATTCACCGCCTTGCACCACACAAAAAATTAAAGGTCTTTTCTTATCTCCAATTTTCCGAACACGCAATTGCTTTTCATACTCAATTAAACATCTTTCTGCCCATAAAATTGTTCGTTCAACAGCTTTTTCAATCTTCTGCTGACTGTAATTGTTTGGTGGAGGATCATCAAGACAAACTATCATATCGACACCTAAATCAAATTGAATTTGAATAGATTTTTCCGGTGTTAAAATATGTTTTGAACCGTCAATCGGCGAACGAAAAACAACTTCCTCATCAGTAATCTTTCCCATCTTAGAATTTTTATGTATCAATGAAAAAACTTGATAACCACCGCTATCAGAAAGCAATGGAGCATTGTAATTCATAAATTTATGAATACCACCAGCCTCTTTGATCAATTTCATTCCCGGTCTTAAATACAAATGATATGTATTTACAACTAGCGGATAAGCCCCACTATTTTTCAAATCACAATTACTTAAAAATTTAACAAAACCGCGTGTAGCATCAGGCATAAAAAACGGAGTTTTTATTTCCCCGCTTTTTGTTGAAACAATTTTATTTTGATATATCTTGAATTTCAAAAAATTCATAAAAAATAATATTTACTCTGCAACCAAATATTCAGAGTCTTTCACACTTTTATCATTAGTAATTCGTGTTGTTTTTATTTCATTCTTTACAGTAGTGTTGACAGAAGTGAAATTATCCTTGGCAGTCAAAATAGTTTCCGATAGTAAGTCGATAGCTTGATTAGTTTGATTTATTTCTGGTATAACCGCTATTTGAAAACTACACTCTCTCGTATCAGAAAGGTATCCAACACCCGCTGACAAATTTCCGACTTTCCAAATCACTTCGTGAGTACGCTCATTAAATACTAAATTTTCATTTTGTGGATTGATTTTTCCAGTCCATTTTACTCCAGTCGGCAAATAAGCTTTAATTTCTGTTTCGGAAATATCATTTGACAAATTAGCTATTTTCCAATGGACAGTGTATGTTGTCTCCTCACCAACTTTCGGTGGCAACGGTCCAGAGTTTTCTATGGAGTTGTCATTATAATATATGCTAGTATTGAGACTTACTCTGGAATTTAATTTAATAATTACTTCATTACTAATATTTTTGCTAATGCCCAAAGAACTAAAGGCGACATCGGAGCTATCAATTGTAGCAATTGATTTAATAACAAAATTTTTATCATTAGAATTTTTTACTTCAATATTCTTTTTTAGTGGAATTTCAAATTGTATAAGCCCATTTGCTCCTGGCTCTATATTTCGCAAACCTTCGATATCTGAAGTTTTCCAAGTAATTGTTTTTGAAGAGCTTTCGAAAGCCCCCCTATTTAATTTAATTTTTTGATAATCAATGATAGGACTATCTATTTTTAATTTTATTATTACATCTCGTAAGTTCTTATCACCATTATTAGCATATTTAATTTTATATTTCAAAACATCACCCAAGTTCACATTGAGAAAACTTTGCTCATTTATACTATGACTAATCGCTAATGGCGGAACAACTATTTTAGTTAGACCCTCTGCCTTGCTATAAACAATTTCCTTTTCGTTGTTACCATTTTTGAAAATAGTTGCTTTAACCAACTTTGAATCATAACGATTACCGTTAACTTTTCCTTTAATTTTAAAATCACCCGCAGTACCAGCATCTAAATCTCCTAAATGCCAAATATTACCATTTTCTATTTCATCAATCGGATGCAATGTGGCGCCTTGAAAAGTAAATCCGACTGGATAGTCTATTCGTAAGGTCAAATCTTTTAAAGGTATGGTGCCTTTATTTGTATATTTAATTTCATACTCAATTGATGATTTATCTAGTATTTCTTTAGGTGCTATTATATTTAATTCAATTGGAGAATTAGTAACTCTAACGCCAATTTGCGATTTCATTTGAAAAACACTATTGAAATTTGCTGGAGTATAACTCATTATTGCACGCAAATAAACTGTGTAGTTTTCCGCTGTATAAAATTTTCCACTAATTTCTATTTTTTTCTTACTGTGTGCTTTTATATCACCAATTAATATTTTACTACTCCTATCGCTAATTCTTTTTACTTGATTGTTCTCCTCTGGATAAAAGTTTTCCGGATAATTCAAAATTACTTCAACATTTTTTAGCTTTGTTCGATTATTATTTTCACACTCAATGGAATATTTGATTGATTTAGTACTATCTACAATAGTATTGCCACTAATAGAAACGGCTACATTGTCTTCGCTAAAGGCAGTTTGTTTAAATTTATAAATACCGACAACCATCCCAGCAATAGTAGCTATAATTGCCAATACTATACCACCAAAATAAATAACAGCTCGTGTTTCAAGATTTAATTGAAAAAAAGGCATTTTATTCCACCAGTTTTTATTCGCAGAAAATTTTTTTTCTGACTCTAGATTGTTATTTTTATAATCAAAATCAAAAACGCTAGCACTATGTTTTCTTTTTTCAATTTCTGAATTAGACTCGTAGAGTTTTTTTTCAGTATCTTTTAATGACATATTTTTTAATTTATTTCATAAATTACATCTTTTTTCTCCACGACTATCCGCCAATTATTTTTTTCAGCAATTTCTTTTAGGTTATAATTAGGATTAAATGCAATTGGATTATCTACAAGTTTCAAAAAACTAGCATCTGACTCTGTGTCTCCCACCCCATATGATTCTTTTAACTCTAAATTATTCTCAAAAATATATTGCCTAATCAGTTGTCCCTTATCTCGTACTGGAGCAAATTCTTCTGCTCCAGTATAAATACCTTCGTTATCTGTTTCATAAACCGTTCCAAATACTTCATCAAAATTTAGATGTAATTTGTTAAACTCCTCCACGATCTCAATAGGTGATCCAGAAACAGCGATAATATGATAATTATTACTTCTTAATTTAGTTATTAGCTTTTCAGCAAAAACATAAGTTCTATTTTTGTGAAACGGCACAACTATTTTACTGGCGGTTAAAATATCTTTTGTTGTGCAACCTTTTATTTGTTTGGCATAAAGCTTTACCAAAGCTTCACGATAACTTTCATAGGTTCCTCGATGTTCAAGCCAATTTGAATAAAGTCTGACTAACTCACTTTTAACATTTCGCGGAAAAATTTTCAGCCAAGCTAATTCACTTATCAACTCAAAATGTAAATTTTTTCTGAATATTGTCCCATCTATATCAAAAATAGCAATTTTTTTCTTTGTCATATTTGTATTTCTATTTAATATTCAATTATAGGCACAAGCTACAATGCTCTATTTCAGAATTTAATTCAGTTTATTTTTTATTTATCTTTTTAATTCATAACTAGCTATCCCAGTTGCTACCGCAACATTCAAAGACTTCTTTTTCCCATGCATCGGTATTTCAATAATTTTATCACATTTTTTTAAAATTCTCTTATCAATTCCTCGCGGTTCGTTGCCAACAATTAAAGCTATCTTATTTTGTGGTTTAAATTTTTTATAATCAATGCTTTTTTCATCTTGCTCCAATGCTATAATTTGGAAACTTTCATTCCTTAGCTTATCAATAAGTACAGAGATATTTTTTTCTTGTTTCCAAGAAATATATTTATCCGCTTGCAAGGCTGTTTTGGAAAGCATTTTCTCTGCTTTGGTTTGGAGTTGATATTCTTTGCTTGAGGGCGTTTGAGTAAAGCCACTTAGAAAAATTTTATCAATTCCGGCGCCATCAGCTGTTCGAAACATTGATCCAACATTATAAGCACTTCTAATTCGGTGTAAAATTAAATAAAATTTTCTAATTGGCATTCTTTTTTTCTTGCTTTATCTTTTTTAACTCTTCCTTAAATTCTTCATAAATTTCTTTCAATTTTTCTAATTGAGGATCACCATTGGCAGATAATTCACTCATATATTTTTCTATTTCTAGTATTTTTTGCTTGTCAATATCAATGTTAACATCATAGTTGTCGGTTATCTCTAGGAATGCTAATAAAACTTTTTCCATATAATTGATGAATTCTATAATTTTTTTATCATCAACATACAGGCGCTTAAGGTTTTCAGCTGTTGTTATAATACCCGCAACATTATTATTCGCATCCCTGAAAATTTCTGTTATTTGTTCGAATACTAGTGGCTCAAAGCCTAATTGACTAGACATTAATTGAGTTTCTGCGTTAAGAAAAGAATTTTTAACTTCTACAAAACCACTATTTTCCGATTTAGCAATTACAAATATTTTTTCCGTACTAGCCAAATGATCAATAAAAGTAGCTAGCACTTCGTATTTTGAATATTTCTTTTTTAATTTTTCCGCTACCAAATTAATTATTTTAATTTGATTACTCAAAATCTCTTGTTTTTTTTCAAAATTTTCTAATGATTCCTGATTTTTAACAGAAAAATTAGATCCTCTTTCAGGCTCTTTATCTAAATTCAAATTTTCAACTCTCCCGATCTCTCTTTTTCTAAACATATTAAAAAACAAAAAATAATGATTTCTTTTTATATCTTTACAAATTAATAATACCATTTATTAATTCTCCAAGCAACCTCTCAAATCCTATTGTCAATTACATTTAGAAATATCGTACCTTTGTTTTTTTTTAGAAATGTCATACTTGGAAAATTTATTAATTTTTTAAAGTTTAGATTTTTATTTAACACAATGTGCCGGAACATACCCTTTTTCTTTAGCATCTTCTTTGCTTTTAAAACAGACTATATTTTCAGGTTTAATCCTCTTTGCGAAACGACAACTCATTTTATGATATTTATTGGAATTTTTACTACCAACAAAAACGCAACTCTTTCTCTCCCCCAGTAGTTTTTCTTCACTCAATTTGTTTTCTTTAAAAGTGGTACTAGCTTTGCTCTTACTAGTAATATTTTCCTTGAGATTTGTTTTTTCTGAAAAAGCTTCGCAAACTTGTCCATTAGTTTTTTCAATAATTAAAGGTTTTTGTTGCCATTTCTGTCCTTGCAAAATTCCGACTTCAAAAGAAATAAACGCCACCAAGACCATTCCCATACTCAAAACAACTTTTTGTTCATGTTCCTCCCAAAAAGTTCTCACTAATTTTTGAATTTTAGTAAATTTTTTGTTTGACATAGGCTTTCCTTATGTTATACTAAACGCTGTAATACTTCAATAGATTGTATTAGCTAACAGTTACCGATAAATTAATATCGCACTGATTACTAATTACTAAATTAAAAATATGGCACATCGCAAAGCCGGCGGTTCGACCCGTTTAGGACGAGATTCGATATCAAAAAGATTGGGTGTAAAAATTTTTGGTAGTGAAAAAGTTGAGGCTGGAAATATCATTATTCGTCAACGAGGCACTAAATTTCATCCTGGAAAAAATGTTCGTCGTGGAGAAGATGATACTCTTTACGCCTCAAAGTCCGGAATTGTAAAATTTGTTAAGAAAAAAGTCAAAAGCTTTACTGGAAAAATTGTTAAACGAAGATTTGTAAATGTTGAATAGCTTATCCGCACTATTTATTAAAAAACACTTCTAGTTATGGGAGTGTTTTTTATTTTAATTAACTTCTTTTCTTTGCCGTTTTTACAAATTCATAAAATAACGGATGCGAGCTAAGCGGAGTTGATTTAAATTCAGGATGAAATTGTGTAGCCAAAAAGAAAGGATGTTTATTTTTTGGAAGCTCCACAATTTCCATTAATGTCTGATCCTTCGATTTTCCAGAAAAAATCAACCCAGCCTCTTCGATTCGTTCGATATACTCTGGGTTAACTTCCCAACGGTGTCGATGTCGTTCGGAAATTTCTTTTTTATCATAAGCTTTGCGAGCAATCGTTCCAGCCTTTAAAAATGCTGGGTATGCGCCTAGTCGCATTGTCGCTCCATAGTTCCTATCTTCTAAATTTTTCTTTTGTTCTGGCATAATATCAATCACAGGGTTATTACTATTTCTTTTTATTTCAGTCGTATGAGCATCTTTTAGCCCTAAAACATTTCTGGAGAATTCTATTACTGCCAATTGCATTCCATAACACAATCCCATAAACGGAATTTTATTTTCTCGACAATATTTAATAACATTAATCTTTCCTTCAATTCCCCGCGAACCAAAACCTCCTGGGACGATAACTCCAGCACATTTTTTAAGTTCTTTAAATCCGCTAGTTCCTTTTTCAAAATCTTCACTATTCAACCATTTTATTTCCGGTCGTACCCCAGCGTTATAACAAGCGTGCTTAACTGCTTCAATAACACTAATATAGGAATCACCTAGAATAAAATTTCCGGTTCCAAAATATTTTCCAACAATGCCAATTGTCAAAGTCTTTTTTGATTTTTTGATTTTGTCCACTAAATTATACCAACGATTAAGATTTGTTTTTCTAGCTGGTAATCCTAATTTTTTCAAAACTCGCCGACTTAAATCATCTCGTTCAAAATTAATCGGTACTTCATAGACAGATTCTATATCCGGTGCAGAAATAATATCCTTTTCATCAACATTACAAAACAAGGCAATTTTTTCTTTGCGTTTTTTATCAATCGGCACTTCGCTTCTGGCAATAATAACATCTGGAATTATTCCGTTGGCATTTAATTCTCGTACAGCTTGTTGTGTCGGTTTGGTTTTCATCTCCCCGACTTTTGGTGGATATGGTAAATAGGAAATCATCACGAACATAACATCCTTTGGATTTTTTAATTTCATTTGTCGTGCTGCTTCCATAAAAAGCATATTCTCATAATCACCGATTGTCCCACCAATTTCTATCAAAACAATATCCGCTTTATTATTACGACCGGCATTTTTGATAGTTTTAATAACCTCGTCTGTTACGTGCGGAATAATTTGCACGCACTTACCTTTGTATTCTAAGTTCCTCTCTCTCTGAATAACTTTTTGATAGACACTTCCAGTTGTCATATAATTACCCGCCGGTAATGTTATCTCCATAAATCTTTCATAATTTCCCATATCTTGATCAGTTTCCAATCCACAATCCATTACAAAAACTTCCCCGTGTTCAGTTGGATTCATTGTTCCGGCATCCACATTTACATAAGGATCAATTTTTGAAGCTGTTACTTTATAATTACGAGCTTTTAAAATTGCTCCCAATGAAGAAGTGGCAACACCTTTACCAATTCCCGACATCACTCCACCCAATACAAAAATATATTTTTTATTCATAACCTTAAAAAATTATAAACTATAAATTATAAACTAATTATTTATCCTCTGATCTGAAGAGCGTTAAGCACTCTTAAAATTTTTTGTATCTAAAAAAACTATACCACATTTACTATAACAATAATTTTGAATTCAATATCGCCGATTAATTTTATCTCAATTTCCTTTTCGCCAACTTCTTTTAGCGGTTTATCCAAAATAATATTTCTTTCGGAAATATTTTTGTCTCCAATTTTTTCAGCAATTTCTTTTGCTCCAATTGAACCGAATAGTTTTTTACCCTCACCTTTTGTTTCTATTATGACTCTTTGACCAGCAATTTTTTTTGCCGTTTCCCTAGCATCATTCAAGGTTTGCTCAGTTTTTTTCTCTTCGTTTTGTTTCACTTCCTCTATTTTAGTTACAGCATCTTTAGTTGCTACCTCAGCCATTTTCTGTGGAAACAAAAAATTACGAGCATAGCCATCCGCTACATTAACAACATCATTTACCTTTCCAATCTTTTTAACATCCTTTAATAAAATAACTTGCATATTTTTATTTTCTTAAAATATTTTACTCTCAATTTATATTATCCCAAAAAAAAATTTTTAGCAAGTTAAAACGATAGCGTTACTTACCTACTAACAGACAGAAACCGCATTATTTGCTTATTTGTCTTAAATTATCTATACTACACTCAGAAAAGAGAAAAAATATACATTATGCTTACTTTAAAAGACATTTTTAAGTCACTTAAGATAGAAGCTACTGATGAGCGGAAAAAGCTTATCAGCAAGGCTTTTGAGTTTGCCAAAAAAGCTCATCAAGGACAGAAAAGAAGATCCGGTGAAGATTATTTTCAGCATTGTATTGCTACCGCAAAAATTCTGGCAGAGATTGGGATGGGATCTAAAACAATTTCCGCCGGACTACTTCATGATGTTCCAGAAGACACAGAAATCACTTTAGCAGAAATTAAAAAAGAATTTGGTAAAGATATTCACGATTTAGTAAAAGGGATTACCAAATTGGGTAAAATAAAACTTCGCGAGACAAAAGAAGAATATCTTCTGGAAAATTTGCGTAATATGTTTCTGGCAATGGCAGAAGATATTAGAGTCGTGATCATCAAATTAGCGGATCGCTTACATAATATGCGAACTTTAGAATTCAATCCTCCAGAAAAACAATTGCGAATTGCCAATGAAACAATGGAAATTTATGTTCCTTTAGCAGACAGGTTGGGAATTGGAGAAATTAAAGCTGAATTGGAAGATTTATCTTTTAAATTCCTTGATCCAAAAAATTACAATGAATTAAAAGAAATGCGAGATACCTATTACAAAGAGGGTGAAGCATTTGTTAAACAAGCTATTAAGGAATTGGAACATTCTATTAAAAAGAAAAACATTAAAATAATTAAAATTTACGGGCGTGCCAAACATTTAAGTAGCTTATTTTTAAAATTAAAAAAGCACGAAATGGACATTGGTAGAATTTATGATTTAATTGCTATTCGCATCATTGTTCCCAGCGTTGCCGATTGTTATGAAACGCTAGGTGTTGTTCATAGAAAATATCGCTCAATGGTTGGCAGAATAAAAGACTATATTTCCTTGCCAAAACCGAACGGCTATCAATCTATCCATACTACAATTTTCGGACCAAAGGGTAAAATTATGGAAGTTCAAATTCGTACACAAAAAATGCACAATGAAGCTGAATTTGGAATTGCATCCCATTGGATTTATAACGAAAACAAAAAAAGGAGTTGGAAAAATTATTTCCGTCAGCAAGAAACTTTTACTGAAAATGAATTGGTTTGGCTAAAGCAATTGCGCGAATGGCAAAATGAAGCTGGCAGAGATAATAAAGAATTTATGGAGGGATTAAAGATAGATTTTTTTAAAAATAGAATATTTGCTGTTACGCCAAAAGGAGATGCTATCGATTTGCCTGAAGAAGCTACTCCAGTTGATTTTGCTTATGCTATTCACAGTGAAGTTGGCGATTCTATAACGGGAGCCAAAGTGGATGGTAAAATGGTACCATTGGATTACAAGATTAGAAATGGTCAGATAGTAGAAATTCTAAAATCCAAAGAAACCAAACTACCTAATACTAAATGGTTAGATTTTGTAAAAACTTCTAATGCCAAAAGTCATATTAAAAAACAAATTAAGCGAGAAGAGGAAAAAGCTAATTCTTAAAAATTTATTATATTTTTTCATAATGCTATTCAGAGAATTAAATACTGTATATTACTTGAGAATATTTTCGAAACAATAAGTTACAAAAATAAAAGAATTTTAATAAATAATTTATTTTGCAGAAAGTCTTAGATTATAAAAGCCCGAAGTGAACCTGATTTTGTTTTATTATCTACGAAGTTTCGTAAACGACAAAATCATTTTTTCACTCGGGCCTTGTAATTTAAAAAAGTTGGTGGAGGGAGTTGGATTGGAACCAACGACCGCCCGGATGTGAGCCGGGTGCTCTACCTTGCTGAGCTATCCCTCCACACAAAAATTATACAAAGACATCCTCCACCCAATCGGAGGATAACATCTCTTTTTCACCGACAAGAGGAATCTCTATGGGCATTTCTCCATCAAGATTATTGATTATCATTATCAGCTTGCTCAAATCGATTTCCCTTGAAATTTTTTTCATTCTTTCAGGAGTTCGGAAAATTACCTCAGTCTTCCGATTCTCCAAAATATATTTTACCACTAGCTGAACAGCCAACGGATTTATTAGGATAAATCTTTTCATATTCCTTTCTCTCCTTCCTTTAAAATTTCAGCAATAATTCCAAAACCTGAAATCATCGCCAGTTAAAAGTTTTCAAATAACTACAACATTAGATTATTACCCAAAATCAACTTTTTGTCAAGTAAATTTTTAACGACTAGGCCATTTTTCTCTAAAAATTGAAATTCAATCCCAAAAGTGATGTTTCATATATTATTATTTAATGCAAATAAAAAATCGCTCTTTTAAAATAGATGAGCGATTTTTTAATTACTTATTTGACTTATTTAATTACGTAATCTATTACGTAATAGATTACGTAACTACTTTGAACAATAAAAATCTTTACATTTTAACTTTTATTCCCGGTCCCATAGTGGAACAAATAACAATTTTGCCAATTAGTTTTCCCTTAACACCATCTCCCTTTGATTTATTTACAGCTTCAATAAAAGTATCAAAATTTTCTTTTAAGTTCTTCTCTTCAAAAGAAATTTTTCCAATCACCTGATGCACATTTCCAGTATTATCATTCTTAAAATTGACTTTCCCTTTTTTTAACATCCCTACAACCTCTACTACTTTTTCCGTCACCGTATCGGTTTTCGGATTAGGCATCAAACCTCTTGGACCAAGAACTCTAGCAACTGAAGCAAGTTTAGGCATCATTTCTGGAGTAGCAACTAAGACATCAAACTCTATTTTTCCTTTTTTAATATCTTCAATCAAATCTTCACCTCTAATGATATCTGCTTTTGCTTCTTTAGCTTCGCTTTCTTTTGTGCTGGTAATAACAGCAACTTTTTTAGTTTTCCCTGTTCCGTGTGGAAGAACGATAGAACCTCTTATCTGTTGCTCCCCTTTTTTCGGGTCAATATTACTCCTAATGTGAATCTCAACCGATTCATCGAACTTAGAAATTTTATTTTCCTTCAATAATTTCAAAGCCTCATTGATAGAATAATCTTTATTCTTGTCAATTTTTTCTACAACACTTCTATATTTTTTTCCTCGCATATTTTTTCGTGGTAATCGACTGAGATATTTTTGAAATTATCCAAGCCTCCCACAAGTTAAAAATTAAACAAATTATTTACCCTGTTAAATAAGATTTGAGCCTATTTTTTAAAAATATTTTACTATAAGTCTTAAGATATTTCTCTCTATGCAACGCATCTTTTTGAATAACATATGCTTCATACTAAATCAGCACTAGTGGTCTTCTATTTTTTGTAGATAAAACTAAACCTTTTCTGTGTTGCTCAAATCTTAATTTTAAATTTTTTGTATACCCTGTGTAATTTTTATTGTCTTTCTCACTTCTTAAAACATATACATAATACATTTGTTTTCGTGAAAAAAATTAAAATTATTTAACAGGGTCAACCTTAATTCCCATTGATCTTGCTGTTCCTTTTATGATTTCCATTCCCGCTTCAATATCATCAGCATTTAAATCTTCCATTTTGGTTTCGGCGATTTCTCTTACTTGAGCCTCTGTAACTGTCCCTACTTTATCCGTCAACGGATTTCCCGCTCCCTTTTTTACGCCAGCAGCTTTTTTTAATAACTCAGCAGCTGGAGGAGTTTTCATAACAAAACTGAATGACCTATCTTCATTAACTGTAATTTCCACAGGAATAACATCTCCCATTTTATCCTTGGTCTTGTCATTAAATTGTGTACAAAAATCTTGAATATTAATTCCGTGCTGACCCAAGGCTGGACCAACTGGAGGAGCCGGATTGGCTTTTCCCGCTGGTATTTGAAGTTTTATAATTGTTGTTTCTGCCATAGTCTATTAGTTAATAATTGATAAGCTAATGATTAGTATCTTATTTAATTATAAAATTAAATTTATTCTCACTTTAAATTAGCAGACCAACTAAAAAAATATTAAATAATAATAATTCGTATATTTGTAATAAATTCGCAATTCGTAGAAGTTATATTTTTTTAATTTGTAAAAAGTCCAATTCAACCGGAGTTTCTCGTCCGAAAATTGATACTGAAACTTTAACTTTCCCTTTTTCTTCGTCTATTTCTTTAATTTTACCTTCATGTTCTTTAAACGGTCCGTCCACAATCTTAACTGATTCTCCCTTTCTAACATCTATCTTGTATTTCGGTTCAGTTACGCCCATCCTCTTCTTAAGCGACCGCACTTCTTCTGGATTAACAGGTGTTGGTGTTGTTCCTAGTCCGATAAACCCTGTTACATTTGGCGTATTTCTAACCACATACCATGAAGCATCCGTTACAATCATATCAACTAAAACATAACCGGGATAAATTCTTTCTTCAACTGTTACTCTCTTACCATTTTTAATCTTAATCTTATTTTCTTTGGGAACAATTACATCAAAAATAAAATCCTGCATATCCATAGATTCTATTCGCTGTTTAAGGTTGTGCGATACATTATCTTCATAGCCGGAATAAGTATGTAGCACATACCAAGCCCGTCCATGATGTTGTGTTTGCTTTGCCATAATAAATAATATTAAATTTTAAATATTTCTTCTATTTATAGTAATTTGTCCATTTATCATATTAAACAATAAAAGTCCTCCCTATCAAAATTAGATTAAAAGTTCATCTCTTGCATTATATAAACTTTTTTAAAATCGTACTGAAAACATAGTCTAACCCACCCAGATACAGTGCCACCGCCAAGCTTACACCAATTACTATTAAGGTATAATTAAGTGTTTGTTGTTTGGTCGGCCAATTGACTTTCATTAATTCCGCCTTGGCTTCTACAATAAATTGTAATATTTTTTTTATCATTTTTTTTAAACCTCTTTAAAAAAGCCTTTTGCAGGCCTTTGTATATAAAATATATATTAAAATAAGTTTTTTGTCAAATTATTGTAATCTAATGTTAGTTACATATGATAATGTCATACCATCTGTCAAATAGAAATGTCATAGTTGCTGAAATATGCTAGTGTTTGGTATTAATTAAATTAATACCAAACACAATATGGAAAAACTAATAACAATGACAACTAAAGAAATTAGAAAGTATGACATCATAAAAAATCTCATAAACAAAAAGATAAACGGAACCCAAGCAGCCAAACAATTAAACCTATCGATAAGACAAACCAAAAGACTGAAAGCCAAAGTTAAAATCAAAGGAATCTGGGGAATTATTCATGGTAACAGAGGAAAGAAAAGTAACAGAGAAATAGATCCAAATTTAAAAAATGAAATCATTGGTATCATCAAAGAAAATTATCAAGACTTTACTCCAATATTAGCTCAAGAAAAACTAGAAGAAATACATAAAATTAAACGAAGTTATGGATTGATAAGAAATATTATGATTCAAGAAGGATTGTATAGATCCAAAAAAAGAAAAACTAATAAAAAGTATTTCTCCCAAAGACCAAGGAAAGATTATTGTGGAGAACTAATCCAATTTGATGGCTCCTACCACAATTGGCTAGAAGGAAGATGCCAAGACAAAGAATTAAAAAAAGAACAATGCCTACTGTTGGCTGTAGATGATGCTACAGGAAAAATAACTCATGCTAAGCTAGATAAAAACGAAAGTGTCAAAAGCGTCTTCTTGTTTTGGAAAAGTTATGTAGAAACCAAAGGTAAACCAATGACCATATATCTGGACAAATTCAGTACTTACAAGATAAATCATAAAAATGCAGTCGATAACAAAGATTTAAAGACTCAATTTGAAAGAGCTACGACAGAATTAGGTATTAAGATGATATTTGCCAATTCACCGCAAGCTAAAGGTCGTGTAGAGCGTATGAACGGCACTCTGCAAGATAGATTGACTAAAGAAATGAGATTAGTAAATATTAATAATATAGCCGATGCCAATAACTTTATAGATAAAGAATTTATCCCCAAATTTAACAAAAAATTTTCTGTCAAAGCTAGAAAAACTGGAAATGTTCATATCAAACTGACTAATCGAGAAAAGAAGAACCTAAATAATATATTTTCCATTAAAAATATCAGGATAGTAAGAAATGATTTTGTAGTTCAGTATAAAAACAGATATTTTCAACTAAATGAGATACAAAAAAATACTATAGTATACAAAAAAGATAAAGTAATAGTTGAAGAACATTTAGATGACAACATTCATATTTGCAAAAAAACAAACAATGGAGATAAGTATCTTGAATTTACAGAATTAAAAGAAAAGCCAGAAAAAGAAATTCCGATTAAACTACCAGCCTTAACTGTAACCAAGACACAATATATTCCCCCCGCTAATCATCCCTGGAGAAGTTTCCAATTTTCTAAACATCAACAAATTAAAGAAAAAGTTAAAATTTAAAAAATTAATAAATTTTCCAAGTATGACATTTCTAAAAAAAACAAAGGTATGACATTTCTAAATGTAATTGACAATTATTGTAATCTAACTTCAATAATTAATTGCAACACTCATAAAAAGCAGGCTACAATTCGATATTATTAATTACAATAATAAGTCTTTAAAGAGTAGTATTTTACAAAATCCATTTTATAAAATTCTGAGACATTCTTTCAAGCTCGTTCGTTTCTTTGCGAGTAATATTTAGTTTAAACAAAGAATTCAATTTATTTTGAAAAAAGATACGGATAATTTTAATTGCATTATCACTAATCGGCACCATAGTGTCAGAATTATTTAAACAATTTTTACAGACCACGCCACCTAAATCGTAATTAAAGAAATTTTTATTTTTTGAAAATTTATTATGACATTTAACACATTTGTTTGTCTCTGCTCTATACCCCGCCAAATCCAATAGCTTAAAAAGGAAACCTTGTGTCACAAGGTTTTTTTTTATTTTAAAAACACTTAAATCCTCTTGGCTTTCGTTGACCATATTCATCGTTTCCAGATACTCCAATAGCAACGCAAAAACTTCATTATCCTTTTCTTCATCGTTAATTAAGCGTGTAAATATTTTAATTACCTCAAAAACTTCCTTCAAACTTTCCAAGTCTTGATGTAAATTAAAAAAATTATTTTCTACAATTGAACTGGAAATGTTTCCCAATCCTCTATTTTTCATCACAGTCAAATCAACCAGATAGAAATTTTCCAGATGCCCCGCTAACTTGGCCTTCCCTTTTCGCACACCACGAGCAATTGCTGAAATTTTACCCTGCTCTAAAGTATAAACATTATAAATTCTGTCCGTTTCACCAATATCCCGTTTGCCTAAAATAATTCCTGTATATTTATACTCCATAATATTTTTAGCGACCCAAGCATCTTAATAATCTCATTTTTAGCAAAAAGAACTACTATCAGAAAACAAACTTATTTACGATAATTACGACAGCTCATTTAAAACAACCCAATTATCTTACTAATAATCTGAAAATGAATAAAATCACGAAAAGTAACAAAAATCATCAGCACTATCAACAGACTGAAACCAACTGTGTGAAAAATTTGTTCAACTTTTTGACTGACCGGAGACCCCTTTATTTTTTCAATCAAAATAAAAAGTATCCGACCACCGTCCAAAGCTGGAAATGGAAAAGCATTGATAATAGCCAGATTTATACTTAACATCGCTGTAAATTGCAATAAATAAACCCAACCTAGTGCGACAACCTGTTTTGTCATAAATGCAATGCCAATCGGACCAGCAACATCAACAGATTGCTTTGCTCCGATAATAAGATTTCCCAAAATTGAAAATAGTGTTACAATAATTAATTTTGTTAGATCAAAAACCGCTAGCAAACTTCCCCCAATCGCCTCATACCATTTGTAAGTTACCAAGGAGGTTCTAGTTAAACCAACGCCAAGTGAACCTTGGTTGTCGGGATAATTCAAACGCGGAATTCCTTTTAATTCCAACATTTTATCACCTCGTTTGACAACTAAAGATATTTCTTTTCCTTTATTTTTATTTATAAAAGTTTGTAATTCTTTAACCTTTCTAATGTTAAGTTGTTGTTCAGTTCCATTATCATTTTTTGCATCGACGATAGTATCTCCAATAGTTAAGCCCATTTTTTCAGCTGGAGAATCTTTAACCACTTCAGAAATTTGTACCTTAGCATTATTAACAACACTATCATCTTCAACTGCTCGTGGGACACCTTGTGAAAAAACTATTGCCAATAACAACCACGCAAATAAAAAATTCATTGTCACACCAGCAATCAAAACTTTCACTCTTACCCAAGCTGATTTTGAAGCGAAACTGTCCGCATCCCTGCTTTCACCATCCTCGCCTTTTATTTTTACAAAACCACCCAAAGGAATAAAATTCAAGGAAAAAACTGTATTTTTGGATTTAATTTCTTTGCTACCCCAAACAAATTCATACTTTCCGCTTTTTTCATTTTTATAAACACCAAAAATTCTTGGGGGAAAACCAAAACCAAATTCATCCGCTTTAATACCATTTCTAATAGCCACAAGATAATGTCCTAATTCGTGAACAAAAATTAAAACACCTAAAACTACTATAAAAATTATTATTGTCATACTAAATTACCTTATTTTCAAAAAATTAAATTGTCATTATATCTTCCTCTTTTTTCTTTCGCAATTCTTCAATTTTTTTATTATATCCATCAATCACTTCCTGCAAGTTTTCTTTTCCGCGGAATTTATCGTCCTCAGCAATTTCACCATTTTTCTCAGCATCCTGAATTTCTTGCCAGATATCCTCCCGAACATTTCTAACTACAATTCTTGATTCTTCCGCCTTATTGTTTAAAATTTTTACCAATTCCATTCGACGCTCCTCATTTAAAGGCGGAATATTTATTCTGATTACTTCCCCGTCGTTATTTGGAGTAAGATTTAAATCAGACATTTTTATCGCTGCTTCAATATTAGCCAGACTATCCACGCTCCACGGCTGAATAATTAACATCCTTGGTTCTGGAGTATTTATATTAGCCATCTGTTTCAATGGCGTTTTAGTCCCGTAATAATCAACGGATAAATCCTCTATAATTGCTGGGTTAACACGCCCGGTTCTAATCTTTGTCATCTCTTCTTTGAAATGGTCAATACTCTTTTCCAAATCATCTTTTTTTGACTCAATTATTTTTTTATACATACTGCTACAAAAAATTAAAAAAATTAAAATCTATTTATTAAAACTTCTTAGCCCAGCATAAATAATACTAACATCGCTAGGATTAAATAAAATATTTCCAGCGACTTTTTCTGTATCCAGTTGAAATGTCGACCAGTGTTTTCCGCCATCAACCGATTTATAAATAGCTTGTGCCGCACCATAAAGCATCTCTTGCGGATTTTTTGGATTAACTACAATCGATCTAATTGGAAATTTTTTTGAGTCAGAAAGAATATTTATTTTTTCAAAAGTTTCTCCTTGATTTGAGCTTTTAAACAATCCATTATTTGTTCCAACATAAATATTACCGTCACTTGCCCCTGCAACTGAGAATACTAAGCTATTTCCTGAAATTCCATTAGCTTGCCCCTCCCTGGAAATTTGAAAATTACTACCACCATCCTTTGTCACCAGTAAGTTCTTTCTATAGCCCACAAAATAAACTGTTTCATCTGTTATTTTATCAAATAAAATTTGAGAGATTATAGCTTTAGCATTATAAAGTTTTCGCCATGTTTTCCCTGCGTCAACTGTTTTAAGAATAGCGCCTTCGCCTGTTCCAGCATACAACACATTGGGATTATTGTCGCTTAACGCCAAGGCAGTTATCGTCGTTCCATCGGCCGGCTCAGTATAAATTTCTTTCCAATCAGTTCCATAATTTTCACTCTTAAAAATTTTACCTCTTTTTTTATACACCCCAGAAGCATAAACAGTTCCAGGTCTGAAACGATTTATTTCAATACCGTAAACATTATTAGCTGGAAACTTCATTTTTTTCCAACTCTCTGCTCCATCAGTAGAAAAGACAATTCCTTTTTTTCTTGTGCCTAAATATAACCTGCTTGTATCTACCGGATCAATCACCATTTGCAATACATCTATTCCTGATATATTTTTTTTATCATCCACCTTATTTTTAAATTCCCAATTCGTCCCAGCATCTTCCGTCTTTAAAATTCCACCAATAGATTTAGATGTGGTGGTATTTAAAAGAGAACAACCCGACAAAAACATTGAACCAAAAACTAAAAATACGCCTAATAAATATTTCCTCATAACAAAAATATTACCCATAAAATAAATAACCTCACTTTTTATATTCTTAGTATATCACAAAAACAAAACTAATCCAGAGCAAAATTTTATAATTATTCAACTCTCTTTGGTTCAGCTTCCTTTATTAAATATATTTTTTCCGTTTTTCGTTCAATAGTTAGCTTATTAACTTTTGAATTATTTTTGTGTACGTAGTC
>LSNR01000008.1 GCA_003056165.1 Parcubacteria group bacterium M6-OD1-3
AGACGCTAAATAAGAATTATACTATAATAATTTTGATTAATTAAAATAATCAAATTAATTATAGTTAATTTAGGATCATAAACAAAGTTGAAAAAACAATATTAATATGAAGCCTGTATTCTTAATTAGCATACTAATTCAAAATACAGATAACAGCACAGGGTTAGAATTAAAATAATAACAGGGTGGTATTCCACTGATGACTCCACCTCAACCTGAGTTGAGGCTTCAAAGTCTCCCACCTATTCTCGGCAGCCAGAATCTTAATTCAATGCCAAGCTGTAGTAAAGCTCCACGGGGTCTTTTCGTCTTGCCGTAGGTAGACGGCATCTTTACCGTCATTGCAATTTCATCGGGTCCTTCGTTGAGACAGTACCCCAGTCGTTACACCTTTCATGCGGGTCGGTAATTAGCCGACAAGGAATTTCGCTACCTTAGGACGATTATAGTTATCGCCGACGTTCACTGGCGCTTCGGGGATTGGCGTGAACCGCTCCCGTTAACGTTCCAGCACTGGTCAGGTGTCAGCCCCTATACTTCCCCTTGCGGGTTTGCAGAGACCTGTGTTTTTGGTAAACAGTCGCCAGGGTTTCTTTAGCTGCGCCCCGATTTGCATCGGGGAAGACATCTCGCGAACTTACGTCTAGATTTTTTGCCGAGTTCCTTAACGAAGGTTCTCCCGTTCCCCTTGGGCTACTCGCCCTGTTCACCTGTGTCGGTTTGCGGTACGGATATGATAATACTAATTTTAGAAGCTTTTCCTGGCACTCTGCTCTCCATCGTGCGTCACTTCGAAAAGCGACTTCCAGAATATTCTTGGATTTAATGTATAACGGATTTACCTGCTATACATCCTTAAATACCCTACGCAAATCCAATAATGCGCGATGGTTACTAAAATGCGTCACTCCATCAAATATTATCATAGTCACGGAATATTAACCGTGTGTCCATCGACTACGCTTTTCAGCCTCGCCTTAGGACCGACTAACCCTGGGATGATTGTCATTGCCCAGGAAACCTTGAACTTTCGGGGTGCGAGGATCTCACTCGCATTGCGATTACTCATGCCAACATTCTCACTTCTATAAACTCCACCATGGCTCACGCCTTTGGCTTCAACGCATATAGAACGCTCTCCTACCACTTGTAACTTTCATTGAGAAGACAAAATTTAAAACGCTGTCCAAATTTTATCGAAAAACTTTTAAAAACATCGTGTCGTTTAACTTAGCCGAGAAGTGGAGTGACATATTAATGTTTCCAATAAATAGCCTGATTGCTATCTATCATTTTTCAGAACGGTAATAAAATGCTTCTCGGCTTCCTCACCGCTTTTTTTATCTTTTTTAATTTTAAAGTTTTTCTCAATGAAAGTTACAAATCCATATCTTCGGTATCATGTTTAGCCCCGTTACATCTTCGGCGCAGAGTCTCTAAGCTAGTGAGCTATTACGCACTCTTTAAAGGATGGCTGCTTCTAAGCCAACCTACTAGGTGTTTGAGAAACTTCACTTCCTTTCCCACTTAACATGAATTTAGGGACCTTAGATTATGATCTGGGCTTTTTCCCTTTTGAGCCTCGACCTTAGAGCCGAGGTTCTAACTGCTCGGGTAAGAAACACAGGAATTCGGAGTTTGGTTGAGTATCCTACGGCGAACCGCGAATACTCATTCAGTAGCTCTACCTCCCATGCTCATTTACCGAACGCTAGCCCTAAAGCTATTTCGGAGAGAACCAGCTATTGCCAAGCTCGATTGGAATTTCTCCTCTACGCACAAGTCATCCCCTGATGTTGAACGATCAGTGGGTTCGGGCCTCCCTCCGATTTTACTCGAAGTTCACCCTGCTCATGCGTAGCTCGCTTGGATTCGGGTCTAGTTCATACGACTCCGCCAGATGGCGGACGGCGGTTAAGCCTCGCTTTCACTATGCATATCTTACAAAGTAATTTATGCAAGCCATATAAAACTAACTCGTTGGCTCGTTCTGCAAAAAGCACGCCATTATCGTGCAAGCACGATTCTGACTCATTGTTAACATATGGTTTCAGATACTATTTCATCTCCCTCTCGGGATGCTTTTCACCTTTCCCTCACGGTACTTGTTCACTATCGATCTCGTATAATATTTAGCCTTGGAAGTTAGTGCTCCCATCTTCAAACGGGATTTCTCCGGTCCCGCCCTACTTATTACACACTTAGTTCCACAAAAAACTTTTCGTATACGGGATTATTACCCTCTGTGATTGGACTTTCCAGACCATTCTACTAAGTTTAATGCTAAAGAGTGTTGGCTGATCCGCTTTCGCTCGCCACTACTTACGGAATCTCTATTGATTTCTTTTCCTCCAGCTACTAAGATGTTTCAGTTCGCTGGGTACGCTCCGTAAACCTATGAATTCAGTTTACGGTAACAGTTAAAAACTGTTGGATTGCTCCATTCGGAAATCCTCGGATCAAAACTTGCTTGACAGTTCCCCGAGGCTTATCGCAGCCTGCTACGTCCTTCATCGCTTATACGAGTCAAGGCATCCACCATATGCTTAAGTAATCTCATTTGATCTTTTCGTCAAATTTACAAAAAAATTCTAAAAGAATTTTATTTTAATTCAACGAACTTAAGTTAACAGTTAATAATCATCTAGAAAATATTAACTGCAATTGCTTTATACCTACGCCTATTTTTTCACATCGCTTCGGCTCTCCGCTTTCGTCCGAAATCAATACTATTTGAATAGGTCTATATAGCACTAATCTTATTAACTACTACGCGTAGTTAAATTAAATTAACGCCAATTTTCAAGGTTCACTATTACGCGGAAATATTTTTACACAATTTAGCCCATCACACTTCTCTATTGCATTATATAAAAATACCTCCACCCAATTTTAAAAAACAAAAAACTCGTTTTTTTCAAACGAGAAACCTCCATACAAATTTAAAATTTGCATAACAAGATTCACCCGCTTTTAATTTTAGTTCTAATTTTATTTTGCTGTTTTCGCAAGATTGTTATTTCTAAAAAATTATTATAAACAAACTTCTTGAACTCCAACGCCATTAGATAATACCAAACCTAAAAAAATATGTCAAGCGAAATTCAAAACTTCAATAACGCTATCTATTTGATGCCCGCTTTTTCTTTGAAATAATTAGTAACATCAGGACCGCCAATAAAACATTTTCCATCAGCGAAAAGAAAAGGTACACCAATATCATTTGGATCAATTCCACATTTCTGTGCAGCTTCCATAAGCTCCTTTCCATTATCTTTATTATGCCACACTTCTTTTTTGGCAAAATCAACTTTACTGTAAATATCATTATCACCTAAAAACTCTGCAACTTCTTCGCAATGAGGACACTCTCTTCCGTAATAATAAACTACGCTTGCATTTGGGTCTCCATAATCATCATCAGACCTAACTCCATTATTATTTTCTTGTACTTTTTTTTCATCTTGCTTAATATTTTTATTAGCCTGTTTTTCCACAACTTTATTATTTGACTCCCTCAAAGAAACTTTTTTGTTCTGTAAATTTTGAAAAGTAAAATACCCCAAAACTATTACGACAATTAATCCTAAAACTATAATGACATTTTTATTCTTCATAAATAATTATACAATACCCAAACTTGTAATTATAATTACAACCAAGAAATATTTTAAACAAAATTAAATTTTTTTAAATTCTCAAATCTATTTTATTGTATCTTATTTTTCAAAAAACAGCAACTACGACATTTCTAAATGTAATTGACACCTACGACATTTCTATTTGACGGATGATGTGATATTATCATATGTAACTAACAGGACGGTCTTAGTAAATTATTGGGAAGTGCTTATTTAAATATCCATTTAAATGGATATTTAAATGGATATTTCTTTTTTTGAATATATATTTAACCATTTGCGTTTTTAGTAATTTATTTTCATTATTATCAACTACTTATATCAATATTCTCAGACACCTTTTAAAGTACTTTAAATAATGTCAATTTGCCATATCTGCAAACTATTTTTTGTTTTGTGCTATACTAAATTTATACTGGAAATATTGGAAACAATGTTAACTCTATTTTCATTACTTTTAAGAATTTTTTACAAATTAAATGAAATATTTAAATGCTTTAAATAAGATAGAAGGCGTTGGAGCGCAGAAGCTAAAATTGTTGATGGATTATTTTGAAAATAGCGAAAATATTTGGCAAGCTGACTTCGCCGAAATTATCAAGGCAGGAATTTCTGAAAAAATTGCCTTAACCATCATCACAGAACGACAAAAAATCAATCCCGACTATGAGTGGGAATTATTGCAAAAAGAAAATATCCAAATCATTTCTTTTGCCGACTCGAAATTCCCTGCATCTTTGAAGGAAATTCCTTCCGCACCCTATTTACTCTATATTAAAGGAAATATTGACTGTTTTAATTCTCCGATGTTGGCAATGGTCGGTTCAAGAAAATATACCGTTTACGGAAAACAAATTGCCGAATCAATTGCTTATGATTTAGCAATGGCTGGTATTACAATTGTCTCAGGAATGGCACTAGGCATCGACACTTTTTCACACCTAGGAACTTTAAATGCTAATGGAAAAACAATCGCAGTTTTAGGTAGTGGTTTAGATGACAAAAATATTGGTCCTCGACAGAACTTTAACCTCTCTAGACAAATTATTGAAAATGGAGCATTATTGAGCGATTATCCTTATGGAACTACAGCAACTAATTTTACTTTTCCGGCACGCAATCGATTGATGGCCGGATTAACTTTGGGTACAATTGTAGTTGAAGCTGAAGAAAAAAGTGGTACTCTTATTACCGCCAATTTGGCAGTAGATTTTAATCGAGAAGTTTTCGCTGTACCCGGTTCAATTTTTTCACCAGCTTCGCAAGGAACCAATCAACTTATTAAAAAAGGTGCTAAAATGATAACTGGTGTTCAAGATATTTTAGAAGAATTAAATTTAGAAAAAATAAAACGAGAAAAGGTTATTAAAGAGCTAATCCCTGATTCTCCAGAAGAAGAGCTTATTATAAAAATTCTTTCGCCTGAAGCAACACACATTGACAGAATTATCAAAGCAACTAAACTTAACACCAGTATTGCCTCTTCTACTTTAGCAATTTTAGAGATAAAAGGATTTATCAAAGATATTGGTGGACAAAATTATGTCAAATTATTATAAAAAATTCCGATTCTTAAATTTTAAAAAGATAATAAAAACACAAATTATTCACAGATTTATAAATTTGTAAATAATTTGTAGCTTTGTAGACATTATGAAATTAGTCATCGTCGAGTCACCGGCAAAAATAAAAACTCTTTCCAAATATTTTGGACCAAAATATATTATTGAAGCATCCATTGGACATATTAGAGATTTGCCAAAAAGCAATAAACAAGCTATTGATATCGCCAACGGATTTAAACCTTCTTATGTTGTTTCGGAAGATAAAGAAAAAGTTGTTAGACGAATAAAATCATTGACGAAAAAAGTTAATGAAGTAATTCTGGCAACCGACCCCGACCGTGAAGGTGAGGCCATCGCTTGGCATATCGCCGAGGCAATTGGTTTAAAAAATCCAAAACGAGTAACTTTTAATGAAATTACTAAAGAAGCTGTCCAAGAAGCAATTAAGCATCCTCGCCCCATAGATAAAAATCTAAAAATCGCCCAAGAAGCTCGCCGAGTTTTGGATAGATTATTCGGATATGATTTGTCTGGTTTAATTTGGAAAAAAGTTCGCTATGGTTTGTCTGCTGGTCGAGTTCAATCTCCAGCCTTGAGAATTTTAATGGAGAGAGAGCGAGAGATCAGGGCTTTTATTCCGGAAAAATATTGGATTATTACCGCCACCGTTAAGAATAAACAAGAAAAAGAATTTATTTTAATCTGTTCCAAGGAACCTCGCGACAAAAAAGAAGTTAATGAAATTATTAAAGCCGGGAAAAAAGAGAATTGGACAGTAAGTGATGTCAAAGAAACTAAAGCCAAAAGAAATCCACGCGCGCCATTTATTACTTCCACTCTGCAACAAACAGCCAGCTCTCGTTTGGGGTTTTCCCCTTCCAGAACTATGATGGTCGCTCAAAAATTATATACTGCCGGACTTATTACTTATATGAGAACCGATAGCACGAATTTAAGTAAACAAGCTCAAACACAAATTGCCAAAATTGTTAAAAAAGAATATGGTAAAGATTATTATTTACCACGATATTACGGCAAAAAAAGCAAAGGGGCTCAAGAGGCACATGAGGCTATTCGTCCAAGTAATATTGAAAAACTGACTGCCGGAAGAAGTTCTGATGAGAAAAAATTATACGAGTTAATTTGGCGTCGTGCTGTTTCTTCGCAAATGTCTCCAGCTAATATTTTACGCACAAAAATTATTGTTAATTTGGATAATAAAAAACTTCCTTTTTTTGCAATCAAAGGATCCAGAATTTTGTTTGATGGTTGGCTTAAAGCTGACCCAGCCTCTCGCAGTGATGATGTTGAATTACCAGCTGTTGAAATTAGCGAAAGATTAAAATTCATTAAAATTGAAGACGAAGAAAAAGAGACAACTCCCCCACCTCGTTATAGCGAGGCCGGCTTAATAAAAGAATTGGAAAAGCGAGGCATCGGTCGTCCTTCCACATATGCCCCGATTATTAAAACATTAAAAGACCGAAATTATGTTGAAAAGGAAGGTTCGCAACTTAAACCGACTGATACTGGAGATGTGGTCAGTACTTTTTTGGAAAAACATTTTACCAAATATATCAGCGATGAATTTACGGCGGAAATGGAAAATGATTTGGATGAAATTGCTGAAGGTAAAAGAAAATATATTAAGACCTTACAAGAGTTCTATACTCCATTTACCAAAGCCATCAAAACCAAAGAAGATATTCCAAAAATAACCGACTTAGGGAAAGCTGATAAAAAATTCAAATGTCCCGATTGCAAGGGTTCGATGATTATAAAATTAGGAAAGACTGGAAAATTTTTAAGTTGTGCAAAATTCCCAGATTGTTCAGGAGCACGAACTATGGAAGGTAAAGCTTTAGAAGGACCGAAAGAAACTGGCGAAAAATGCCCTAAATGTAAAGATGGGAAACTTGTTACGCGCGATGGTCGTTTTGGAAAATTTATTTCTTGCAATAATTATCCAAAATGTAAATATATTAAAGAAGACCCAGAGGAGGCTAAAAAGAAAAAAACTGGCGTAAAATGTCCGGAATGCAATTCGTCAACTGGCGAAGGAGAACTGATTGAAAAACGCGGTCGTTTTGGAATATTTTATGCTTGTTCAAATTATCCGAAATGTAAATTTGCTATCAACGCTAAACCAACTGGGAAAAAATGTCCAATGTGTAAATCTTTGATGATGGAGGGCACTAAAACTATTCCAGAGAGATGTAGTAATAAAAAATGTCCCAACAATAGACCAGATAAACTGGGAAAATAAGGTATGCAAAAAAATATCATTAGTGTCGTACCGCTTTTAAGAATTCCATTTAAACGGGAGCAGTTTTTTTATTATCTATCCAATAAAAAAATTCCTCGCGGATGTTTAGTTGAGATTCCTTTTGGAAAAAGAAAAATCGAGGGTATCGTAGTTGATAGCAAGGATGATTTCGCCAGATTGGGAAATATCAAGTTAAAAAATATTGGGAAAATTTTGGAAAAAGATTTTTTAACTGAACAACAATTGGAACTAGCTCAATTTATTTCCAATTATTACATTTGTCCACTAGGTATTGTTTTAAAAAATTTTGTACCAAAACGGACAAAGTCCTTGCGACAAAAAAATATTTCTATATCCAAAAAAAAATTAACTACACCTACTTTTAAATTAACTACTGAACAAAAAAATGCAATTGCTAAAATTGTTTCCAAAAAATCAGCAAACAAAATATCCTTACTTTATGGTGACGCTTCATCTGGAAAAACTCAAGTCTATTTTGAGGTCATCAAAAAGTTGCTAGACCCACCCACCCAAAAAGAGAAGACTGTTGCGCAAACCCTAATCTTACTCCCAGAACTAACTGGGGTTGAACAAGAGATCAAGAGGTATGGAAAAGAGTTTGGCGAAAAAACTATTGCAATTCTGCATAGTAAAATTTCTAAAGGACAATTTTACAAAAACTGGCGGAACATAAAATCAGGTAAAACGAAAATTGTCATCGGGACTCGCCAAGCAATTTTCGCACCTTTTAAAAATTTAAAAATTATTATTATTGATGAAGAGCATGATATCTCACATAAGCAATGGGACAGAAATCCTCGTTATGACACGCGCACGATTGCAAAAAAGTTAGCGGAAATATTTAAAGCTAAAATTATTTTAGGCTCCGCCACGCCGAGAATTGAAACATATCATCAAATAAAAAGAAGAAAAATAAATATTCTAACATTACCAAAAATAGAAATTTCTAATTGCAAAACCGAAAATCCTATCTCAATTGTTGATCTTCGCAATGAACATTACAAAAATTGGAAAAAAGTAAAAATAGTTTCACCTATTTCTGAAAAATTAAAATCAGAAATTCAATACTATTTAAAATATGATAGACAAATTATTCTTTTCATAAACCGTCAGGGAATGAGCAAATTTACCATCTGCACCGCTTGCAAAGAAGTTTTAAAATGCCCTGATTGTGAACAAGCATTAACTTATCGTAAGAAAGGAAATTATGAGTGCTTGCATTGCAATTTTGAAGCGGGAGATTTTCCCGTCTGCCCAAACTGTCAAGGAATGGTTTTTAAAAATGTCGGATTAGGAACAGAAAAAATTGAAAGTGAAATAGAAAAACTTTTTCCGAGTGCAAAAATTGCTCGTGCCGATTCATCCTCAATGAAAAGTATTCGAGCACAAAAAAAACTTTGGCAAGATTTTTCCCAAAAGAAGATTGATATTCTAATCGGCACACAGATGATTGCTAAAGCCTGGGATTTACCCAATGTCGGACTAGTCGGTATAATTGATGCGGATAGTTTATTTAACTTCCCAGATTTTTACACCGATGAAACGGCCTTTGCTTTGATTTCTCAAGCAATTGGAAGAGTCAATCGCACCGGTAGCAAATTTGTTGGCAAAGCTGTTATTCAAACCTACCATCCAGAAAACGAAATTATTCAATGGGCGACTAGCGGAAATTATGAAAAATTTTATCAACACGAAATAAAGCAACGGCGTGCCTTGAATTATCCGCCTTTTACACATATTATTAAATTGGTTTTTCAAGACTATGATAAAGATTTAGTTAAAAAAGAAACTGAAGTGATTTATAAAAAAATAATTTCTGATATTAAACAAAGCTCTGTTCTACAAGTTTATCCCCCGCAAGAACCACTTAATCCTAAAATTCGGGGTCGCTATCGTCAGCAAATAATCATTAAAGCAAAAAATTACCCCAAAATCCCCAAAAAATTACACGCTATTATTCAAGATTTAAAACCAGGTTGGTTAATAGATGTTGACCCAATAAGTATTATTTAAAATGCAAAAATATTGCTAGTAGAGACGCAAAATTACTGCGTTTCTACAGGTACAAAAATATGAAAAAATCAAAAAAACAAAGCGATATAACTCCACCAGCTGGCGGATTAATAAACAAAGTGACTCGGCGGATTCTCTTTGTTTCTCGTCCTATCGCTCCACCATGGGATGAAGCCAGTAAAAACTTTGCCTACAATCTCGCTAAAGAAATTGCTAAAAATAATTCTAATTTGGAGATTCATCTAATGACCAAAGGCATCTTGCCGGATTTGCCAAAAAACATTATCCAACATCCAATTTACACATCATCACAAAATGATTTTAGTTTATCGCAGAAACTGAGAATGCTTTGGTTTTTAATTTGGAATACACGAAAATTTAATGTTACTCACTTGCTTTTTACGCCAACTAAATTTAATAGCCTAATTTTAAAATCAATTTTCAGGACTTTTGCGCGTCAAACAAAAATCATTCAAACAATCGCCACTCTTCGTGAAGACTTATTTTCTGATAACGAAATTAGAAAAATAATGTTTGGCGATAAAATAGTTACTTATTCTGAATATGCCAAAAATAAATTGCAGAGTCTTGGTTTTGACAATATTGAAAAAATTTATCCGGGGATAGATTTAGATGAATATTCTCCAAAAAACTTATCTTCTGTCATTTCGGAAGACAAAACAAGTTTTATTATTAATTTCACTGGCGAATATGTTCGTTTAGGGGCGATGGATGATGTAATCAATGCTTTTATCACTGTCTCCAAAAAAATTCCCAAAGCTAAATTATCACTAGCTGTCAGAGTAAAAAATGAAAAAGATGCTAAAAAGAAAAAAGAAGTTGTTGCTAAACTGCATAAAAATAATTTACTGAAAAAAGTTTCTTTTCATGATGACGGAAATTACAAAATGTCCGATATTTACAATCTTTGTGATATTAGTCTTTTTCCTGTTCGCGATATGAAAGGAAAATTTGATGTACCATTGGCAGTCATTGAAGCAATGGCTTGCGAAAAACCTATCATCCTTTCTAATATTTCAATTCTTAAAGAATTCGCTAATGAAAAAAATTCTCTAACTATTGAAGCTGGAAATGTTAAACAATTAATTGAAGCCATTCTATTTTTATATGATAATAAACATAAAAGTACACATTTAGGTATATACGCACGTATATACGTCAAGGAAAACTTTAGCATTGAAAAAACAAAGAAAGAATATCTAAAAATTTACAATTCTTTATAAAAAACTATATTTACAGTTATTATTTCTAGCTAAGCGTGTTTTTTGATATAGGACGGACCTATGCACCTACCCTTTTTCGAAGTCAAGTATATATAGCAGAGCTATTTTTTGCTCAATTTGTAGAATCTTCTCACCAAGAGAATTCCCAAGAAAATTCCAACGAAGTCAATTCCGACATCGGAAATTTTTCCTTCACGACCAAAAACAAATATCTGATGGATTTCATCTGAAAACGCCCACAGGGTAGCAAATACAATTGTCAAAACAATTGCTTCAACTTTTTCGACTTTTTTATAATAGAAAAGTCGTAACAATAATATTGCTAAAATAAAATATTCTGTAATATGTGCACCCTTTCTCCCTACATAAAACCAGGGACTGACCGCTTCTTTGTGCAAATGCCCCTTTATTGATGACAGCGAAAAAATTACACTCATCCACAGAAAAACAGGACCATAATATTTTAAGAAAAAAATTATTTTATTTTTATTCATCTTTTTTTAATCTAAAGACTTCCCCCGTGAGTCTATATAATGCATAAAACGGCAACCACAACCACAGAGTTTTTTTTAAAAAATTATCAAGAAAATTATTCATATTTTTTATTTACTAATATTTATTTTATCTCCTTTAATATCAATCTTAACTTCTTCACCTTCTTTAATCTTGCCTTCAATAATTTGTAAAGCCAATTCATCTAAAATTTCATTTTGAATTACTCTCTTTAATGGTCTTGCTCCATAGACGGGATCAAATCCTTTGTCTGCCAAATACCCTTCTACTTTTTTATTAAATTCAACTTTAATATCCTTTTTTAACAATCGCTTCACTACAATCGCTAATTGCAATTCAACAATCCTTTGCAACATTTTTTTATCCAGCGGATGAAAAATAATTATTTCGTCTAAACGATTCAAAAATTCCGGCTTAAAACTAGCACGCAAAGCATCCATAACTTTTTCTCGCATTTCTTTTTCATTTCTTTTTCCACCCTTGTCTTTTTTGCCATCAAAACCAATCGCTTGATTTTTATAAATAATATCCGAACCAACATTAGATGTCATAATTATTACCGCATTTTTAAAACTAACTGTTCTACCTTTCGCATCGGTTAGTCTTCCATCATCAAGAATTTGAAGTAAAATATTAAACACTTGCGGATGAGCTTTCTCAATTTCATCAAATAAAATTACACTATATGGACGACGACGAATTATTTCCGTCAATTGCCCTCCCTCATCATAACCGACATATCCTGGGGGCGAGCCGATTAATTTTGCCGTAGAATGTGCTTCCATATATTCACTCATATCCAAACGCACCATTGCTTTCTCATCGTTAAATAAGGCTTCTGTTAATGCTTTCGCCAATTCCGTTTTACCAACTCCAGTTGGACCAAGAAATATAAACGAACCAATTGGACGATCCTCTTCAGAAATTCCCGCACGAGATCTTCGCACCGCATTAGAAACGGCCTCAATCGCCTCTCCTTGACCTATCACTCGCTTACTCAAAAATTCTTCCATCTTGGCTAACTTCTGAATTTCACTTTGCAACATTTTGGAAACCGGTACACCGGTCCAACGAGAAACAACCTGTGCAATATCTTCCTCTGTAATTTCTTCTTTCAAAACCGCTCCTTTCTCTTGCAGTTTATCTAACTTTTTTTTCTCCTCTTTTATATTGTTTTCCAATTCCGGTATTTTTCCGTAACGAATCTCCGCCACCTTATCCAATTCACCTTGTCGTTCCGAAACCTCCGCTTCTGATTTTAATTTATCGATAGTTTCTTTATATTTTTGAATATTAACAATCAATTCTTTTTCCGACTGCCATTGTAAGGTAAGTTTTTTGGATTTTTCTTTTAAATTCGCCAACTCTTTACTTATTTCTGCAACTTTTTCCTTTGCTTTGCCGTTTTTTTCTTTTTTTAAAGCCTTCTTTTCAATTTCCAATCTTCTGATTTTTCTTTCCAGTTGATCAATTTCCGTCGGGCGAGAATCAATTTCAATTCGCAAAGACGAAGATGCTTCATCAATCAAATCGACCGCTTTGTCTGGTAAAAATCTATCCGAAATATATCGTTGCGAAAGTTTTACCGCTGATATGATTGCTCCATCCGTAATTTTAATTCCGTGATGCAATTCATATTTTTCTTTTATACCACGCAAAATTGCAATTGCATCTTCTTCTGACGGCTCGTCTACAAAAACCGGTTGAAATCTTCTTTCTAAGGCCGCATCTTTCTCAATATATTTCTGATATTCTTTTAGCGTCGTCGCCCCAATTGTTCGCATTTTTCCTCTTGCTAAGGCTGGTTTCAACATATTAGACGCATCTAACGCACCCTCGCTTGCTCCAGCACCGACAAGCGTGTGTAACTCATCGATAAAAATAATGTACCTACCATCAGAATTTTCAATTTCTTTTAAAATCGCTTTCAATCTTTCTTCAAAGGAACCACGAAATTTAGCTCCCGCCAAAAGAGAGCCCAAATCGAGACTGACAATTTCTTTGTCCCTTAAACTTTCTGGAATATCTCCGGAAACAATTCTCTGTGCCAAACCTTCGACAATAGCAGTTTTCCCTGTTCCAGCTTCACCGATAAGCACTGGGTTATTTTTAGTTCGCCGACTTAAAACTTGCGTTACTCGCCTAATCTCTTCATCTCGACCAATCACCGGATCAAGCTTTTCTTCCTTCGCCAGCTTTGTTAAATTTATTGTGTATTTTTCCAGGGCCTGAAATTTTCCTTCCGGCTCGGGACTGTCCACCCTCTGACCACCACGCACTTCCGATAAAATTTTCATCACTCTATCATAATCAACACCATATTTTTTAAAAAATTCTCCAATTGTTGCATCACTCAATAACGCCAAAAAGATATGTTCCGTCGAAACAAATTCATCACCCATTTTTGCCATTTCTTTTTCCGCTTGATCCAAAACTTTTCCCGCCGACTGAGTTATATATATTTGTCCGTCCACCGCCCCAGAAACTTTAGGCAAACGTTCAATTTCTTTTTCTATTGCATTTTTTGTCTCAGCTAAATCAACTTCCATTTTTTGCAAAATTGTCGGTACAATTGACTCATCTTGAGAAATTAAAGTGTTCAAAAGATGAAAGACATCCACTTGTTGTTGGCTCTTAGCTAAAGCCAGCTCTTGAGCTTCTTTAATTGCCTCTTGACTTTTGTGTGTAAATTTATTGATATCCATAAATTTAAAGTTTCAGTATCACCGGACACTTAACCGATAAACTAAAGATTGAAAAATAAATTACTATGTTATTTTGCATCATTATAACACAAGAATGAGTATAGGTAAAATTTTTAAATTACCTAGAAAACAAATCTTAACTATAGCCTCTTGTCAATCATTCTTTTTAGTTTTATAGTTTAGGTATGTTTAACAAAAATGATTATAAAATTTTCAGTTATTTTTCTATTTTTTGGATAATGATTGCTTGGATGGCTTTTCTTTTGACACTTTCCAGCTTTTTTTATTGGTGGATTTTTGTTGTGCTTACCGGTATTCTTATTTCATTCAAAAGAAATATTTTCTCAAAATCTCTTTTTAAAATTTCCAAAACTTTTTTTGTAACAAATTTAATATTATTATCTACTATTACACTTTTTGCATACTTTTCCAATCCAACCATTTTTTCTGGCAGAGATCAGGGGTCTATAAGCCAAGCTTCAATTCGTTTAGCACAATTTCATCAACTAGAATTTTCCACCCCAGCATCAAAAACTTTTTTCAATATCAATTCTTCGGTCTCGAAAAATAAATTTACTAAATGTTTAAATAATAATAAATCAAGTCTAAGGAAAACTTATTGCCAACTAATTTCTGCTAGCAAGGCTTTGAATTTTCCCGGATTTTATTACACAATTGACGGTAATTTAATTACTCAATTCCCATTAGCTTACATTTCTTGGCTGGCAACTTTCTACACTTTTTTCGGTCTTACTGGTCTCATAATTGCCAACGCTATTTTATTTTATATTTTCGCTTTTTCATTTCTATTTTTTCTACAAAATATTACTCTCAAAAATAATCAGTCAACCATTGGTAAGCATCCATTAATCATTCCGATTACTCTCGGCATTATCTTAACCTCATTTTCATTTATGTGGTTTTTCAAATTTACTCTTACGGAAAATATGGTCTTGGCTTTTCTCTGGTTGGCGATTTTGCAAGTTGTCATTTTAACAAAAGCAGTTTCAAAAAAAACATCCAATAAAAAACTTTCATTTTTTGTTTTTCTTTTTTCTTCTGCACTTTTAATTTTTACACGCATAGAAGGTATAGTTTTTTTCAGTATAATGTTAACGCTTTTATTTCGGCACAAAAATTCCAAAAAATATTTCCACCAAAACTTCAAAAAAATAATACTGCCATTTTTAATAATTTTGGGCTTTGTTTTCATCTGGAATTTTAAGGTTGATATTTATTTTTATAAAACAATTGCTAAGGCATTTGCCAAAGATTTTTCCGGAAATTCATCAGAATTAACCAGCTTCGGCTTTTTCCTTTCATCATTTAATCTGTTTAAAATCTTTGCTCTTTACGGAATCTTACTCCCATTATTCTTAGGACTATTTAAAATATTCTCTCTACTTAAACAAAAACAATTTCAATTGTTAATTCCTTTTTTAATAGTTGCTCCAACTTTTATTTATCTACTTAATCCGCAAATCACACCAGATCATCCTTGGATGCTTCGCCGTTTTGTTTTTGCAATCTTGCCGATATCAATTTTTTATACTGCACTACTTGTTAATAATTTATTCCAAAAAGGAAAAAAGGGTGTTGCTCTATTTATAATTTGTTCAATAATATTTTGCAATATATATTCATTTGTATCACTTTTGACTTTTCGTCCTGCAGAAAATCTCCTGCCAGAAACAAAGAAAATTAGTCAAAATTTTTCCGGTAAAGATTTAATTTTGATTGATAGACTGGCAAGCGGTACTAACTGGGAGATGCTTACTGGACCAATGAATTTTTTATTTCAAAAAAATGCCGTTTATCTTTTTGATCTGAACGATATAGTCAGGATAAATCCTAAAAACTATGCTAACATATATCTAATGGTTCCAAATGAAAAAGTAGCCTACTACAAAAATAGTTTTATTGGAAACAATCTGATTTTCGCAAAAAGTTATATTATAAATTCAACAATTTTACCCGGTAATTCTCTAAGTAATATCTCTCTGCCAAAAAGAAAGATTGCGATTACAAAGGGAGTTATCTTTGAAATTAAAAAATAATAGAGATCAAATATAATGCAAGAATCAACTTCCCCACAATTAAATAAAAAAGGCTTAAAATTATACCATTTCTGGCGGAATATTGTTTATGCATTATTTTTTGTTTTATTTTTATTTTTTTCTTACAAATTGATTTTTCCTTCAAAATATTTTACCTATTCATTTGAGCATAGCAATTCTTTGAAAAATACTATTACAAACATTTCTATTGATAATAATTCTCTGGAATTTTATACCTCCACTCCGAGAGAATTTTCCAAAATAGATTTAGAGATTGAATTGGTAAAAAAAAATTCTAATTTAAAAAACAAAAAAGTTATTTTGCAAAAATCTTATCGTGCTTTTTTTTATCCTGATGGCAATCTCTTGACCGAATTGAAAAATGTTTCGGAAAATAAATTGATTTCATCCGGAATTTCCGTTTTTATTGTTGGACACGGAAAAAAATATCCTATCAATAATCCAACAACATTTGAGAGTCTTGGCTACAATTGGGATTCTGTAGAAAAAAATACTGACATCAATTTAAGTACATACAAAAAACAAAAATTATTCACAATCAGTTCAACTCATCCGGACGGAACAATTTTTCTTACCGATAATAATAAATACTATTATATAGAAAATGGCAAGAAAAAATTATTGCAAAATATACCAATTTCTGAATTAGAAAAATTTAAAAATCCTATCCGTGTAGACGAAAAAAGTTTGAGTATTTATGATTTATGCTCACTTGAAAAAGAGTTTTTATCTACAAAAAAATATCATTGCCTCATTCCAATCGATAAGGTTTCTTCCTTTATCGGTAAAGATTATCGTTTCAAAGTTAACAATATTCCAAATAATTTAATGTTAAAACAAATAAATATCAGTTTTAAGAAATCTGCTAACAAAAGAAATTTACTATTATTTATTTCAGACCTGAGAAAAAGAATTCTAACTCGTTTCGGATTCAATAGCGACCAGGTCGCTACCATATAAAATATAAAGAATGAAAAAAATAAACACCAACAATTTAGTCATTATCTATAAATTGCTCAACGATATTTTAAAAATATCTCTTTTTGCTTGGACAATGTTACTTTTGGCAGAAAATATTCTTCCTGGCTTTATTTCTTCACATTTAAGTTTTTTAAAATTAACTGTTTTTATTTTATCGTTGGTAATTTCAATTTCATTTCTGGGAAGGAAATTGAAATTTTCTTTTCCCGAACAAGTAATAAAAAAATGGCTGTTGATTATAGCCACTCTATTTTTCATAGTAAATATTACTCTTTCTCTTTATAAGTTCGGTTGGATAAATTCAATAATTATAATCGCTATTCTTCTTTTGATCGTAATTTATCTCTACAAAAGTTTCTTTCATTAATTCTTTAAATATTCTAAAGTTTCGGAAGCGCATTTTTCCCAGGAAAATTTTTGTAATTGTTTTTTACCCCTTTCAATCATCATTTCTCGCAATTCTTCATTACTTAATATTTTTTCTATTTTCTCCGCCAATTCAGTTGAACTTGCTTCATTAAAATATTCTACAGCTTCACCACCAACTTCTGGCAAACTGGAATTATTAGCAGAAATTATCGGAACATTACTAGCCATTGCTTCCAAAATTGGGATACCAAATCCCTCATATAGTGACGGTAGCACAAACAATGAGGTATTTTGATATAATATTGCCAGCTCGTCAAAATTTAACTTTCCCGTTAAAATAATATCTTCCTGAAAAAGACTTGTTTCAATAGCTTTGATAGTTTCTTTCCAACCCCAAGCTTGCTCACCTGCCAATACAAGTTTTATTTTAGAACCGGTTTCGTTTTTAAAAATTTCGAACGCACTTATTAAGACTTTTAAGTTTTTTCTCGGCTGAATAGCTCCGACATACAATAAATACCTTGTGGATTGCAGATTGTAATTTTTTAAAATTTTGTTTATAGATTTATTTACTGAATTATGCTCTTGATTCGTCGCTCGTAAATAATTAGACTTAAAAACTTTCGCGTCGAAACCATGATAAATAACTTTTATTTTCTTCTCAGAAATTTCTGGATAAAATTTTAAAATGTCTTTCTTTGTTGAATTGGAAACAGCGATAATTTTATCACTTTTTCTAACCGCCAAATCCGTTAATAAATTAAGTCGACGCAAATCTTTTTTAGGAAAAGTTTCTGGAAATTGCTTAAATGCCAAATCGTGAATCGTAACAGTTGTTTTAGTTTTTTTATTTTTCAATAGCGGAATATTATGCATTGGCATCCATAAAACATCTATTTTATCTTTCCAAATCTCCAAGGCAAATCTGGTTTGCGTCCAAAGCATCGGCGACCAAATTCTTTTTATTTTGTAATTGGAAAAATTAGGTGGTGTTAATTGTGGATTGAAGTTATTTTTATGATAAATAAAAAAATCATCTTGAAAAGATAGCTCTCCAAAGTGTTTGAGTAAATTCAAAAGATAAACGCGAGTTCCATCTATTCTTTGATTATCTAAATCAGCCGCTTGAATAGCAATTCTCATATAGTTTTTAATAAGATTGAAATTTTTGTTCTGGTAAATATTTTTTTATAAAATTATTAGAGTCAAATACATTTGCCTCTGCTCTAATTTCCCCGTCAACAACACTTCCGGAAAATTTATATGGCCAAATTATCTTAAAATCTCTTTGCTCTTGAGATTTTACAGTTCTCATTTCATTTTTACCCAAAGCCACAGGCTTTCCGTTAGAATCCCTCAAGATAATATCTATTTCAATTGAATTAAAATCGAAGTAGCTTTCATTCTTCAGCAAACCAAACATTTTGTTTTTCCCATCTTCCTCCGTATAATTTTTATTATAAATACTCAATAGCGGTTCTGCTCGATAATTTGAAAATTTCTGCCAATTAATGTTATCTATAGAAAATTTAATAGAATTTGGTTTATTGTTTGACTGAAAATTTTGTTCTATAATATACTTATTTTCTTCCGGCAAAATAAAATTTACTCCAGTTTTTTGGCTCAACACATTTCCAGCTTGATCAACCAACTGAATTTTATAATTGAAACTAGCCACGCCATATTGATTATTTGGATTATTAATTTTAATCATTACATCAAAGTTATTTTTATTTCCGCCATAGACAAAATATTTCTCAATTACTTCCAAATCTTTGGCAGTTATTTTTTTCTCACAAGGATGACACGGACCTCCACAATCTATTCCTTTTTCTGCCTGATTTTTTTTTCCATCATAGCAGGTTGGTCTTGTCGCAATAATGAGATAGACAAGAACACTTATTAGAGTAACTACACTCACATAAATTGAAATTATAACGACCCTTTTTGTATTGCGTGTCATATATATATTTGTACTTAAATTATGATTATATAAAAATTAATTTATTCCCGTACTTCCGAATCCACCATCACCTCGATCCGTATCATCCAATTTACTAACTTCTTCTATCGTGGGATATTCCACCTTTTGAATTAATATCTGAGCAATTTTATCACCCTTATTTATTTTATAATCTTGCTTTGATAAATTTTTTATGATTACACTAATTTCACCACGATAATTACTATCAATCACTCCCCCCATCGTTTTAATTTCACGCTTCAATGCAATTCCGCTTTTATCCCAAATTAAACCGACAAAATCGCACGGAATAGCCATGGCAATACCAGTTTGAATCGCTCTATTTTTTCCTGCTCGCACAACGACATCCTCAATTGAATGCAAATCTAAACCAGCGTCTCCATTAATTGCATACTTTGGTAATTGAGCTTCTTTATTTATTTTTTTAATTTGTATTTTCATATCACATTTTTTAATTTGTATTCTTATCATAGTCTATTTTTACCAATCTTTCAAATAAATTATTGATTTTTAAGTTAAATAATGTTAGTTTGTGAGTAGTCTAATGCATATATTAAATGGAAAATATTAAAAATAACATAACTAAAATTTTTGAATTAAAAATAACCATTGACAATGTCAATGAACGACTGGATAAATTTTTGGCCGGTTTTGATTTTAAAAAAGAAGAAAAAATATTCGAATTTTCTCGAGGAGATTTTATTCGTGCTATTAAAAATGGAAATATTTTAGTGAATGATTCGTCAGTCAAGCCTAGCTATAAATTACAGGACAATGATTTGATAAGGATTGATTTTTCAAAGTTTATTGATAAAAATGAATTGGTATCTAATTCCAAAATCAAACTCAATGTTATTTTTCAAGATACTAATATTATCGTTATTGATAAGCAGGCTGGCTTACAAATTCATCCCGATTATAACGAAAAGAAGATTACTGTAGTTAACGCGCTAGTTCATAAATTCCCGGAATTATTAAAAATGCAAACCGCTCAACTTCTCACTGATGAACAACAAAAAATACGCCCTGGAATTGTTCATCGTTTGGACAAATATACTTCCGGCATTTTGGTTATAGCTCGAAATAAAAAATCTTTTTTAGAATTAAAAAAAATATTTCAAGAACGAAAAATTCAAAAAAAATATCTGGCCGTTGTTTATGGCGTACCAGAAGAAATTGAAGGAACTATTGATAAACCACTAGCACGCAGTAGCAACTACCGTCGGCAGACTATTGCTGGCAGAAAGACTAAAACCAAAATTCGCGAAGCATTGACTGAATATAGGATAATTAAAACTTCCCGTAATAAAAAATATTCTTTATTGGAGCTTACTCCACATACTGGACGTACTCATCAAATTCGTGTTCATCTTTTTTCAATCGGACATCCGATTGTTGGTGATGAAATTTACCGTAATAAAAAATATAAACTTATTGATGACCTCAAAAGACATCTGCTTCATGCTCGTTCTCTGGAATTCAAATTATTCAGCAAAGATTATAAATTCACCTCCCCCACCCCTACCATTTTCGAGCAGTTTGTTTTATAATTAAATTATAAATTAAAATTTAAAAATAAATTTATGCGACTAATTATAAATTTACCCGCCTATAATGAAGAAGCAAGGATTAGTGAAACAATCAAAAGAATTCCTCGTCAATTAGAGGGTATCGATAAGGTATCGATACAAGTGATTGATGACGGCTCTAGGGATAAAACAGTTGAAGTAGCCAAAGAGGCTGGAGCTGATATTATTTTTTCTCATCAAGTCAATCGTGGTATTGGTGTTACTTTTCGTACCGCCGTGGAAAAAGCTTTGGAAAATGGGGCTGACATTATGGTTAATATGGATGCTGACGGACAATTTGACCCCAATGATATTCAAAAACTGATTGCACCAATTTTGAAAAATGAAAAAGATATGGTTATTGCTGACCGTTTCGGAGAGCACGGAGCAAAAAATATTCCGTGGATAAAAGATTTTTTAAATCGTTTTGCCGCCAAATTAGTGGGAGCATTTATGCAAACTAATATCAAAGATTTAACTTGTGGTTATCGTGCTCTAAATCGCGAAACTATGTTACGACTTAATTTACCCGGAGGATTTACTTATACTCAAGAAACAATTATTGACGCTATTGGGAAAAATTTAAAATTACAATGGATTCCAGTAAAAGTTACTTATCACGAAGGAAGAAAATCACGAGTTGTAAAAAGTATTTATAGTTTCGTGAATAATAGTTTCAAAATTATTATTAAGGCCATTCGTGATGTTCGCCCTATGAAATTTTTTGGCATTCCTGGTTTAATCTTAATGACCATTTCTTTTTTAATCTTTATAGTTTTTCTAACTTTCTATTTTCAAGACTTTAAAATCTCACCTTACAAAAATTATTTATTAGTATCTCTAACTTTCTTTTTCGCTGGTTTACAGTTTATGATTTTTGCCTTAATTGCTGATATGATTAAAAACAATCGCAAATTGACTGAAGACCAAATGTATTTACTGCGTAAAGAACGATATAGACGTTAAAAAGTGTTAGACATATTGAAAATGCCGAAAGCAAAAAATACGATTAGAATTGTTTTCAAAAATTATATTTTAAACTAATTGGTTTGCATAAATATTTAAAAAAATGGAAAACAATAATTCAACAAACGAAGCTATGCAACAAACGAAGCGATGCAATATTTTATTTATTTCTCGGGCTTATCCGCCAATTATCGGCGGAATTGAAAATCAAAATTACGGCATTGCTAAATCCTTATCTAAAATTGCTCCCGTAAAAATTATTGCCAATAAACGAGGTAAAAAATTCTTACCGTTTTTTTTTAATACAAGCAACTTGGCAAGCTCTTTTTTCCTTGTGGAAATATGATATTGTTTTACTCGGCGATGGTGTCTTAGCTCCATTAGCGGTTTTTTTAAAATTTTTTCATCCTAAGAAAAAATTTGTTAGCATTATTCATGGCTTAGACATTACTTACGCTCACAAAAAATTCAATAATGGGCAAAATTTACAGATTAATAAATATCCCCTCACTAAAAAAATTAGATAAGTTAATAATGGTCGGTAATCACACTATTGAAGAGGCTATTTTAATTGGCATTCCAAAAGAAAAAGGTGTGTGCGTGGTCGGGCGTCTCTCAAAGGCACACAGGGGGATAGG
>LSNR01000001.1 GCA_003056165.1 Parcubacteria group bacterium M6-OD1-3
ATCAGAGTAAGAGTTAGTTGTTGAAGTATTTATTAAAGTTGTTGGTGTACAAGAAGTTCCTGTACATCTGTAAATATTGTAACCTTCAGCATTAGCATTATCAGGTAGATCTGTAGAAGCTGTCCATGATAGATTTATTTGTGTATCTGAGGTTGGTGTAGTTGTTAGGTTGGTTGGAGTTGTTGGTGGAGTTGTGTCTGAGGTTTGAGCGTTTGTAGTGTTAATTAAAAAAGTTATTCCTATTGTTAGTGTAATTGCAAAAAGAATTATTAGTAGTTTTAATTTTATTATTAAGATTGAGCTGTTAGGTTTTTCCATTGGGTTGATTTTAAAAAATAAGTCTATTCCAAATAGTTATTAATCTATGAAAACTAGTGCTATTTTGTTAAATTATAACATGACATAAAGTGTTGCACAACGAACTATAAGTGTATTTAAAAAAATTCCTGCTAACAGACATAACAAACGAGCTCTATTAAACAATTAAGATAGACTTCTTAATTTTCGGTTATTCATTGACTAAGCCATTGTATACTCTATAATTTATATACGCCCGTTTTGTTAATTATCGCCGTCAAAATATACTATGCAAAAAAAGTGCTGTCTTAAAAATAAATATTTTTTAACAATAATAATTTTATTGTTTATTTTTTTTGGTTGGAAATATTTTTCCGAAGAAAAACGAGTTCTAGGCATCTCCACACAGACAAAGATAATTATTTTAGATGACAACGGACTTTCTCAACCAATAAAAAGTGATGCTAATTCTGTCGCAAATTTTTTAAGTGAACAACAAATTCAACTTAGCGACCACGACCTCATTTATCCTAACGAACAAGCCCGGCTATTTCCAGGAATGACAATAAAAATTCAAAGAACTAAAAATATTTCAATTCTTGCGGATAAAAAAAATTTTGAAATTCACGGTTTCGGAAATACGGTTGAGGAAATTTTACAAGAAAATAATATTAATTTTAAAGAAGAAGATATTATAAAACCTTCTCGACAAACTATTATTTATAATAATTTAAAAATCGAAATTATTCGCGTTGAAATAAAAGAAGAAATTGTAAAGAAAAAAATTGATTTTAAAACTATTTATAAAAAAGATGAAAATCTCAGTTGGAGAAAAGAAAAAACAAAACAAAAAGGTATTTCGGGTATCAAAGAAATAAAATATCAAGTCGCTTATCACAATGGAGAAGAAGTCAGTCGAAAAATTATAGCTACAAAAATTACAAAAAAACCAACTGATGAAATTATTGTCAAAGGCTCTTATATAAAATTTGGAAAAAGTCATAAGGGAGTCGCCAGTTGGTATGCTTATACTGGAACAATGTCTGCTGCTAATCCTTGGCTCCCTATGGGAAGTTATGTAAAAGTAATCAATATTGAAAACGGTAAATCGGTAATTGTAAAAATAAACGACCGTGGTCCATTTGGCAATGGACGAATTATTGACTTAGATAAAACGGCTTTCGCAAAAATCGCCAATCTTGGACAAGGTACTGCCAATATAAAAATGGAAGAGATTTTAAATTAATTTTTATTTAAAAAAACTATCTCAAAATTATATTGCACTTTAATTTTTATCTTCTTTGATCCCGCTTGAGTTTTAAAACATTTATCTTTTAAATAAAAAAACAGACTACGAGTCAATAAACTCGCAGTCCAAAAGAATAGTAGAAGCAAAATTTTAATTTATCAAAATTATCTCTACTAAAAATAATAAGCAATTATTCCAGCAAATGCCCCCAATAATGAGGCTATTATCAAATTGCAATAATCAGTTATCGCCATCCCCCCAGAGACAGTTTTTGATCCCTTGTTCAATTTTCTAAAAACCAAACAATAAACAATAACACTAGCTATTATTGAAATAAAAATTTTCATTTTTACCCTCCTCTTTTTTGGTTTCCGCAACTTCAAGATAATGATCTATGTTAGCTGCGGTTATTTCATCTGGTGAAATGGTGGTGTTATGTCGCAAACCACTCATCACACTTGTCGTTAATCGACTCTTATTATTAACACTTTCCACAACTTTTGTCAATTGTGATTTTTCATTATCTTTATTTTCTGGCGGATAAACAGCGTCTAATTCACCTGAAATATAAGTAACTGGGAGGTCTATTTTTCTCAATTTTTCTAAAAGATGACCTTTCGATATTTTTTTCGCCTCCGCTATTCTTTGCGATAATCTTTCCTTAGCAAATGGACTTTTTGTCTTTGGTATATATTTCCTTAATTCATCTTCATAATCTTTTTCTCCTAAAAAAATTGTTTTTAATTTAAATTCAGTTGAAGTCTGCAATCCAGATGCAATAAATTTTGATGATAATTTTAATGCGTTTTCATTTTCTTTAATTCCAGCTGGATTTAATAACGTTAGACTATCAATTTTATTAGGATATTTAATAGCTACTGATGCTAAAATTTCACTCCCCATTGAATGACCGACTAGATGCACTTTTTTATCTTGCAAATCCAATTGCTTTAAAAGAGAAATTATTGCCATAGCTTCATTTTCAAAACTGTCAGTTTCATAATATTTTTCAGAAGGATTTTCTGAATTTCCATAACCAGGCAATGACGGCATTATTACTTTTCTTCCTTCACAGGCTAACGAAAAGCCTAATTCCGAAATTCCTTCCCAACCAGAACCAAATCCTGGGAGCAACAAAACAGGATTACTATCCTTATTTTCTTTTTCCGCAATAGAAATTTCTCGATAATCAATTTTTAATTTTTCTCCATTAACATCTATTTCTGCAGTTCTCTCTTGCTCTAATTATTGTCCCACTTCTGGAATAAATTCTTTCCTATCTTTAAAAATTTCGTTGATTGACAATATTTCTATTTTTTCACCCATATTATTTTACCTGATATTATTTATTGTTAAAATTTTTTATCACATCTTGATAAACTCTGAGCATTTTATCGGCACAGATTTTAGAGGTATATTTTTCTCTAGCGATTTCTGTTGATTTTTTGCTAAATTTTTCTCTTAATTCTTTATTTTTAATCAATTTTTCAGTCGCCACCACAAATTCTTTTTCATTCTCGGAAACCAAAAATCCATTTTGATTATTTTCCACTAAATCTTCAACTCCCGAAGCTTTAATTGCTACAATAGGTAGTCCTACATACATCGCTTCACTAATAATCATTCCTTGTGTTTCTGATTTTGAAGCATACACAAAAATATCACCCGCTGAATAATAATTTTTAATTCTATTTTTTTCAATTATTCCGACAAAGATAATTCTGTCACCTAATTTGCTTTCGAAAACCTTTTTATGAAGCTCTTTTTCCAAATATCCTTTTCCTGCTATCATAAATTTAGTTCGCCTATTTGCTTGCAATATTTTTATAACAGCTTTCATTAAAAATTGAATATTTTTTTCTTCTGTTAATCGAGAAACTAGCAATAATAAAGTTTCATCTTTTTTTATTTTATATTTTCTTCGAATTTTTTCCCTATCTGTATTTTTATAAACATCTTCCTCAATTCCTGTTGCAATTGCTTTGATATTTTTATTTTTTACACCCCACTCTTGAATTATTTTTACGATTGAAAGAGTTGGAACAATGATTTGGTCAACTTGATTAGCATACTTAACTGCTTGCTCAATTACTAATTTAGCAACAATTTTTTTCGGTATCAATGGTACATAATTAGTATATTGATCGTACAAAGTATGCCAAGTAAAAACAATGGGAATATTTTTTTTTCTTGCTAGTCTTAAAGCTACACTACCCAATAAATTCGGATGCTGAGAATGAATTATATCTATATTCAATTCCTCTATTTTCTTACTAAGTTTTCGAGAATACGGAATGACCAAAGGAAATTTTATTTTATATCTAAAATCAACAGCTGGGTATCTAAAAACATTTGGATTTTTATCGTTATAATTTTTATAGTTCGGCGCAAAAATAAAAACTGTATATCCCTTTTTCTCAAATTGTTTTCTAAAACTTTCAATAGAGCCGGTTACTCCATATGGATTTGGAAGATAATTGTTAGTAAAAATAGCAATATTCATAATACTTTTTAAGAAAAAATTGAGCGCCTAGTTTTCATCTAGGAATTTTAGAATATCTTCAAAAACATGTTCATTTTTAATATCAGAAATAAATGTATGATAAGCTTTTTGAATATACTTTACCTTCTTTTTTTCTGATTTAATCTGCTCGTAAATTTTTGTGGCACTATTTTTGGTTACAATATGATCATGTGCTGATTGTAATAATAAACAAGGTTGCGAGATTGCTTCTAAGTTTTCTCTAGATTTTTTTACTATTTTTCCTAATTCCAAAACATTTTTAATTGGATATTTCTGATAAGAAATTAATCGAGTAATTGTCGTAGCTAATCCGAATGTCGGCGGATAAAATTTTTTATGATATTTTTTAAAACTACTCAACATCTTGATCGAGATTTCTCCTATTTTTTCAAATTTTAACTTATAGGGAGTTGCCATTAAAATCAACCCAGTGATATCATTTCTTTTTTTAGCCAAGCAAAGAGCAATGTTGGCACCCATAGATGTCCCACCGACAAATATTTTATTATGATTTCGTTTTAATTTTTCAAAAGCATTATGTGCATCACTTATCCAATCCTCATATTTAATATTTTCTAAATCCTGATATTTTGTTCCATGACCGGAGAACATTGGGCTATAAGCCGTATAGCCGGCTCGATTTAAATGTTTTCCCAATCGTCTAAGTTCATAAGGAGTTGTTGACCAGCCATGCAACAACAAAACTGCCTCTCCATTATTTCCTTTAAAATAAAAAGATTGCTTAATAAACACCTGCTCTTCTTTATATAAAAGATATGGATTGGACAATAAAATATTTTGCCTTCTCTTTTTTTTAATTGCCTCTCTAATCATATAGTCTTATTTTCAACATACTATACAAGTTTTCTCTAAAACTTTTAACAGACCTCTTATGGAACTTCTTCATTGCAAAATTTTTTAACTCTTAATGAAACTGTAACGATAAGTAAATTATCTTGCAATGTGCTTAAACATTGCGAGATAATTTATAAAACTAGACAAAATTGTGACAAAAGTTAAAAAATTACAGCAGAAGAAATTATACAAGGAGTCTAATACTAAAATTTTAACCCACTAACATTTTTTTAGCAAGAAAAAACAGACACCAAACAATCTGAACCAATTTTTGAAAGAAAGCTAAATAACTACAAAGAAAAATTATTTTGAATTATTGTTAAAGAATTTATTCCCGAAAACTTTTTTAGTTTTTTGGGATTTAACTAAGTTGACTAAGATAAAAGTTAACAAGGCCAATCCCATTGCTAACCAACCTGCCCATTCAATATATTGTTTAATTTCTCTCCAAAGATAACCATAAAAATATCCTATTGAAACCAAGAATCCACTCCAAACTAAACCACCCAAAATAGAATATTTCATAAACCGTCTAAAATTCATCTTAGCAATTCCTGCAGCCACAAAAGTAACAAAACAAAGTCCTGTCGTTGACTTTGCTAGAAAAATAGTTTTACCTCCGTGTTTTGTAAAATATTTTTCCATTTTCAAAATTCTTTTTTCTGTTACACCGATATATTTGCCAAATTTATTTACAAAACCAAATCCCCATTTTTTACCAATGCCATATAGTCCAACATCTCCTAAGACATCGCCAATAATTGACAAAATTAAAACAACCAAAACATTAAAAGCTCCTAAGGATGCTAACATTGCAGCAATAATTGTTGTTACTGGACCCTCCAAAAGCATCAGTGGAAAAATAATCCAATAACCATAATCACTTAAAAATTGAAAAATTTGTTGTCCGTTCATAAATATATTTTTAACTCTCTTCCCTATAGTCCATTTCTTAATTTATTTAAATTGTGTTCATCTAAAGTTCTAGAAAATACTGTTTTGCCTGTTTCTGGATTGCTTAAAAAATAATTATAATTTGTTTTCGTCGGGTAAATTGCTGATAGAATAGAATCTAACCCTGGATTAGCTATTGGTCCTGGTGGCAATCCTGGATATAGATAAGTATTATACAGCGATTCAATTTGTGTATCTTTATAGGAATATTGTTTCTTATTTTCACCCAAAATATACGCTAATGTTGCACAACTTTGAAACGCCTGCCCGCTCTTTAAGCGTCGCCAGAAAATTCCGCTAACTATTTTTTTGTCCTCATTAGATTTAACTTCTCTTTCAATAATACTTGCCATTGTTATAACTTCATAAATTGTTTTATTTTGTTTTTTAATTTCCATACGCAAATCATCGCTTAATTTTTGGTCAAAATTATCTAACATTTTAACAATAATATCTTCCTCATCAAAATTGTTAGCGAAAAAATATGTGTCAGGAAACAAGAATCCCTCTAAGTTTTTTTCTGCAGGAATACTTTCCAAAAAACTATAATTATATTTTTTCTCAAAATAATCTACACTTTTCGTTAACTCCAAGAATTTATCCTTATTAAAATCATTTTCACTTAATCTATCTGCCATTTGTTCAACAGTCCACCCTTCTGGAAAAGTTATTTTCTTTTGATTATTTTCTTCAACAATATTTCCATCAACAAATAAAGCTACTATTTCCGGAATGGTCAATTTTGAGTTAATCAAATATTCTCCTGCTTTGATTTTCCTTTGCTCACCATTTTTATAAACATAAAAAACGAAATTCAACTGACTGTTAATCATTTTTTTTTCTTTCAAATTTTTACCAACTTTCCAAGCATTTTCACCTTTCTCAATCTTAAATTTAATCAATTTTGGATTATCATCATTTTTTCTTCCATTAAGTAAAAGGAGTGTCACTCCAATTAACAAAATTGCAATTAAATATATACTAGTTTTTTTTGATAATTTTTTCATTTTTTTGATAATTTTTACAAAAATATTTTACTCAATCACTTCCACTTCAATCATTTTCTTTCCAACGGAAACAAATTTAACACTAATCATAATCTTAAATAACAGCCATGTCAACATTATTAGAAACGGACTTAAGAACATACCAATTGAAACAATACTCAAGAACAATAATCCTGTGAATATCCAGTGCATTATTGGAATATTTTGATCAACATATCCAACATTAACATTCATAAATTTATTGATTTTTTTATTGATAATTTCTGAGAAAATATCCATCATCTTTTCATTCCCAGTAATTTTGTGTTCCACCATTTTAGAAATACTCTCTCGTCCTTCTTTAAGGATAGATTGTTTTTTTAATTTCTCAATACTATCATTATCGACTATATATCCCAAAGGAATATCATTTTTTACATCAACAATATTTGCAGAATTTTCATCTTGATTTATTTTTTTTAAAATAAAATCGTCTACAGTTATTTCTTCAGTATTATCACCACTCTTGAAAGACGGATCAAATTTTGAAAGTATTTTTGTCGCCCATCGTGTTTGCTGACTATTTATTTTAAATTCTGGCAATGTTTTATTTGTATCTAACTGATTAACTCCAAAATAATATTGTCCGGTCAAAATCAAGGCAATCGCAAAAACAAAAAATCTTCTTTCTAGACGCAAAGAATTCCAAACACTAATTTTTATTCTTAATTTTAATTCATTTTGAACAACCTTTTTGCCAGTCCATAAAATCACTCCAGATACAATTATTACGCCAAAGAGAAAAATATTTGCTGTGAAAATTAAAGGTATAATCAGTGCCAACATCGATACTCCGAAAAATAACCGATTATTTTTTATTAAAATAGCCCCCAATGACCAGCAAATAAAGAACAGGGAGAAAAAAATGATTGGTTGTAGCCAATTTTCTGTTTGCGATGTTTGGATAATTCTATTAGCCGATTGCCATAATAAAAACGCAAATATTATCACTAATAATAATTCCGCGTATTTAATAACTTGTCTTTTCATTTTTGTTTTAAAAAATTATTAGCTTTCAAATATTCAATCAGATTTCAAGATATTTATTATTTCATCCTCTGACAAACATTTTTATTATACCATCCAAAAATTAATTTCACAAATGTTGTATTTCTAACTTCAATAATTAATTGCAACACTTTAAATAAACATTAAACTATGTAAGTAATAAATTAAGTAATAATTAAAAAAATATTTATGTAGTAGTGGTAATAGTGATAGCAATAACGGTAATATCAGCAACAATAATGGTAATAATAATAATAATAGGAAAAACAGGAAAAATAAAAAAAGAATAATGATGACGGGAAACCTTCAATAGTATAATTATTCAAAATAAAGCTCTACAATTATCCCAACCAACCACATCCAATAAACAATCATTTTCCCACGGCCGTGGGAAAATGATTGTTTATTGGATTAAAAATGAAAGACAAAAGTTTTAAGTTTAGAGATGAGAACTTAAAGATTAAAATTTGGAGTTTAAAGATGAAAGATTTGGGTTTAAAGATACAAGCTTGAACACCAATTAATTAAACTAACGGTTTTTTTTTAATTTAAATAATTAAACTTTGCTCAGCTTAAATTAAACAACGGAACATAGTTTAAATTTAAGCCTGAGTCTAAACCTAAATTTAAATCTAAGCCTGAGTCTAAGTCTGAGCCTAATTTAAACTCAAATTTAAATTCAAATCTAAACTTAATCTCAAACTCAGAATTAAATTCAAACTATAATATCAAAAAATCAACCTACTCATAATCCCACGGCCGTGGGATTATGATTGTTTTAAAGTTTTATTTTTTTTGAAAAAATACCTTTTCAATTTATTTTCATTGTCAATTTTAATAGCAGTTATAACTCTTACATATTTTTCCGACTGATAAAGTCTCACTAATTTCAAGATTGACCTTTCGAAAGCATACGGCGAGACAAAAACACTATGTTGTAATTTTTTGAAATCTAATTCTCGCAAATGATTTCTTAAAACATCTCTAAAGCCCCTATCTTTTTCGGGAATATCAAAAATAACAATTCTCCATTTTTTATCCCAATATTTAGATTTTTTGAACTTTATAGAAGACCCCAGTAAACTTAACTTCCTAGCCTGTTCCCTTCCCTCTTTGGTTAAAACTAACTTGAAAGATCCATTGGCTAATCTTTTTTCCTCCAATAACTTTTCTTGAGTTAAACGAGAAATAGAGCGATTAAAGTTTTGTTGATTAATTTCCCGCCATTCTCTTTTGATAGCTCTCAATGTACGAAAATATTGTTGCGGTGAATGAGAAAGACCCAACGCTGTCCCTCCTAAAAGTACTACTAAAATCTTTTTTTGAACTGAACCAATTTTATACATAAATCATATCCAATTATTTTAATTACACTTATTTTTAATATTTTTTAGAGTTTCGCTTTAGTAATGTATTTTAATATTTTATCTTAATCTATCACTCTAAATATCCTAATTTTAATATTCTATTTTAATAGTTTATTTTAACAATATATTACTCTGTGTACCGTTATATATTATATATACCGTCATAAATATTGTTATAAATATTGCTAAGAATATTGCATTCTTAACAAATTATCTTAATTCTATTTCGCTATAATTACTCTGTACTTTTATTTTATCATAATCCCACGGCCGTGGCAAAATGAGTATAAATACTTGTAGAATATAATATCAAAAAATCAACCTACTCATAATCCCACGGCCGTGGGAAAATGATTGTTTTGCTTTGACAGTTTTGATTATTTTAGCTTAATCAGTTTTAGCTATTAATATTTTTAGCTATTAATATTTTTACTTTTTTCTGCTTAATTTAATCTAACTTGATTGTAATATTTTTTTAATATTAATCACGATATTTTTTAAAATATTTTTTCAAAAAATCCTCTTTCGCAACAAATTTAATTACGATATTTTACTCCCTGAAATCATTTCTTTAGTGATATGTAATAATTCTATTATTACTTTGTGAAGACTGTCCTCGCGAAGTAAGGGTTCATCTAATTTTTATTATTTTAAGCATAAAGTTTTAGTATTTATTCAGAGTATTGCAATTAATTATTAAATTTATATTTAAAATGATTGACAATTAGCCACATCTACATATAGAATTAAAGACACCTAAAATAAATATTTATAAAAAATATGATGAATAACAATATATTTAAAAAAATGACGACGCACGCTAAACATAGCTTTAGTGAGGCTGAAAATTTGGCCATTTTCTATGGCTCAAAAACTGTTAACCCAGAGCACCTTTTGTTTGCAATTTTCTTAGAAAAAGGTAGTTTAGGTAGCAATATTCTCAAAGATTCCGGAATTAAAAGACCATTTTTTGACATAGCTTTGGGCAATGCTAGTAAAAATACAAAACGCAAGATATCCAAGATAAATACTTCTGAAAGTCTAAAAAATATTGTTACTAAAGCTTATGTATTGGCAAGCAAATTTAAATATCCATATGTCGGAACCGAGCATTTGGCTTTTTCAATTATGGAAAAACCTAATAACTTCGTTAAAGAAATTTTGCAGTTAGCGACCAAGCATAGAAAAAATACTCCCAAAAAAACGATTTCTAGAAAGACATTAAAACAATCTGATAATAATTCCTCAAAAATAAACAGTGGTATCAAGATAAATTCTTTAGATAAAAATGTTTTAAATGAGCTACTTTCTTCGCTAGGTCTACCTAATTTTAACTCTCCGTTAAATAGTAAATCACCGGATAACGATGGAACTTCTGCTTTAGACTATTTTTGTATCAACTTGAATGAGAAAGTAAGACACTCAGATTATTTAATAATTGGTAGAGACAAAGAATTAGAACAGACAGCTATTTCATTAGGACGGAAAGATAAAAATAATCCATTATTGATTGGTGAACCTGGGGTTGGGAAAACTGCTTTGATTGAAGGCTTAGCGAAAAAAATAAATTCTGGAAATGTTCCCCGACATTTATTAAACAAAAAAATACTTTCTTTGGATATGGCCTTAGTTGTAGCTGGGACAAGCTTTCGTGGAGAATTTGAACAAAGACTAAAAGATATTCTTGTTGAAGCATCTAGAAATAAGGATGTCATTTTATTCATTGATGAAATCCACAGTATCATCGGCGCTGGAAACACAAGTGGTAGCTTGGATGCAGCTAATATTCTAAAACCAGCCTTAACACAAGGAGAAATTCAATGTATCGGAGCGACAACTTTAACAGAATACAAAAAATATATTGAAAAAGATTCCGCCCTAGAACGTCGCTTTCAAACAATCATTGTTGCTGAACCATCTAAAAAAGAAACTGAGAAAATATTGCTCGGCATCAAAAAAAATTACGAAAAATTCCATAATGTTTCTATCAAAAACGAAGCCGTTCTTCAGGCAGTTACACTAAGCTCTCGATATATTCAGGACCGTTCTCAACCAGACAAATCAATTGATTTAATTGATGAAACATCTTCACGCATTCGCAATAGTAAGAGTAGTTCCAAATTATTGAGAATGATTGATGGCATAGAAAAAGAATTAGAAAAAATATCAATGAAAAAAAATAATTTGATAAATAAGGAAAAATATGATGATGCATTGAAATTGCGTAATTCAGAAAAAAAATTTTTGGAAAAGATAAGTCATCTCAAGAAAAAACAAAAAAAAATTGAACAGTCCAACCCTGCTATTATAACCGCTATTGATATAACTGAGACAATATCTATTATAACAAAAATTCCTCTTTCCAAACTACTTTTTCAAACCTCCAATAAGATTATTGGTATCAATCGTCGTTTAAATTTACAAATAGTTGGACAAAAAAATGCCACCAAAAAAATATCTGAAACTATCTTACGATCACAAACTGGAGTAAGTGACAATACTAAGCCAATCGGCTCATTCTTATTTTTAGGACCTAGTGGCGTTGGAAAAACTTTAACCGCCAAAACTCTAGCTAAAGAATTTTTTGGAAGTTCCAATGCTCTATTAAAAATAGATATGAGCGAATTTATGGAACGCCACAGTATCTCTCAATTATTAGGAGCTCCAGCCGGCTATATCGGTTATGGTGAAGGTGGAAAATTGACTGAACAAATTCGTCGTCAACCGTATAGCTTGGTTTTATTCGATGAAATTGAAAAAGCACATCCCGATGTTTTTAATCTCCTACTTCAAATCCTAGAAGATGGAATATTGACTGACGCCGAAGGTCGCAAAATAAATTTTCGAAATACTATTATTGTATTAACCTCTAATATTGGCACATCTGAATTTACTAGAATTTCCGACATTGGTTTTGATTTTGAAAAAGTTACTCGTCAAAAAAAATCTTTGCGCGAGAAATTTGAAAATATAAAAGAAAAAGTTTTGCAAGAATTAAGACAAAAAGTAAAACCCGAAATACTAAATAGACTTGACCATATTATTATTTTTAATATGCTTTCACGGAATGAACTAAAAAGAATAACTACTCTGGAATTAAAACAACTACAAAAACGCCTACTAAAGCGTTCTATTGATTTTAATTATTCCAAAAAATTAACTAATTTTATTGCCGAAAAAAGCTCTTCCGATTACAAAGGAGCTCGTTATATTCAAAAAAATATTCGCAATTTAGTTGAAAATAAAATTGCCGAAGAAATTGTCAAAAATAATTCTTCCAAAAATAAAATTTTCTTAGATATTAAGGATAATAAGATTGAAATAAAGAAATAGCTTTTTTACCCTGCTCTTCACACCTCACAACATATCATATCTCTTGCGATAGTATAATTCATAAAGGTATTCTCAAAAGAATAACTAAAATGACATTTTTCAGTTTTAAAAAATTTATTTTAGAAACCCTATTCCCAATTCATTGTATTTCTTGCAATAAATATGGAGATTGGCTTTGCCAAGATTGTTTGAACAAAATTTCACTTAAAAAACATCAAGTTTGTCCCATATGCGAACAAAAGCAAACTCCAAATGGCATAGTTTGCTTTGACTGCAAAAGTAAATACACTATTGACGGATTGCTAGTAGCGTCTTTTTATCGTCGAAATAAAAAGAAAACCATTCTCGCCGAATTAATTCATTATTATAAATATCGCTTTATTAATGAATTAAGTAATCCTTTGGGAGAAATTTTAGTTAAAGCCTTTTTACATTCTGATTTAATTCTGCCAGATTTAATTATTCCCATTCCACTTCACCCGCGTCGCTTACGCTGGAGAAATTTTAATCAATCAAAATTATTAGCAGAATACTTAAGTAAAAAAATTACACCTAATTTTGAAATTACCGTGACTGAAGATATTATCATTAGAAAAAAATACACTCACCCACAAGCAAAAATTAAAGACCGTCGACGCAGAATTAATAACTTACAAGGAATTTTTGCTATTAATAGCAACACAAAAGTCGCCGAGCTTTTAGAAAACAAGACTATCTTACTAGTCGATGACATTGCTACTACTGGTTCCACTCTCTTCGAATGTGCTAAGACTTTAAAGCAATATAAGGTCAAAGAGGTTTACGCTATAGTCCTTGCCAGACAATAATTATAACATTTTAGTCTCTACTTATAATTACTAATATTAATAATTATAATTCCGATAATTATCATCAGCAACGATAATATTTGTCCCATCGTTAAAAAGCTGATAATAAAACCTAGTTGCTCATCAGGCTGTCTCAGAAATTCCAAAAAAAATCTAATCATTCCATAACCAATTACATATATCCCCGTAAGCAAGCCTTGTTTTTTGGAAAACTTATTTCTTAATATCCATAAAATTACAAATAGAACAAAACCTTCAAAAAAAGCTTCGTATAACTGTGACGGATGTCTTAATTGTTTTTCATTTCCGAAAAACATTCCCCACCAACCATTAGTTGCTCGTCCATAAAGCTCCCCATTTAAAAAATTTCCAATCCGACCGAAAAAATATCCGGCTGGAATAGTCGGCACAACAAAATCAAGTATTCGCCAAAAATTTATTTTACGCTTTCGACAAAAAAAACAAGCTATTAAAAAAAATCCAATTACTGCCCCATAATAACTCATCCCATATAATCCAACAAAATTACCTCTAGCGTCAAACGGCGAAACTATTTCCGATAAATGCTGAGCATAATAATTCCAATTGTAAATAATAACATAACCAATTCTTCCGCCGATTAAAACACCCCCAAAAGAATATATTAGAAAATCTAAAACATCATTATATTTGAAATAAGTTTCCTTCTTGGAGATTCTCCACTTTAATAAACTGACAATTATAATTAACCCGACTAAATACATTAAAGAATACCAGCGTATATTTAAAAATCCAACTGAAAAAGCAATTGGATTTAAATATTGTGGGATATTTTGATAAAAGTTAAACATTGTATTTTTTCAATTGTCCTTTAAATTCCTTCCCGTAAATTTCCCAAAGTGCCAAAAATAAAGCCATAATAACTGGTCCGATAATAAAACCGATTATTCCAAAACTTATCAAGCCACCTAGCGTCGCAAAAAAAACTAAGAGTGGATGCATTTCTGTATCATTGCCGACTAATTTTGGTCGTAAAATATTATCAATAAAAGATATAACGATTGATCCAAAAGCTAATATAAAAATCCCCTGCCAAATATTTCCCATAAAAAGCATTATAATGCCAACTGGTGCCCAAACCAAGCCGGATCCAATAGCAGGAATAATAGAAAGAATAATCATAGCAACTCCCCAAATTACAAAAGATTGCACACCCGCAATAGCAAACATTACTCCACCCAACAGTCCTTGGATAGTTCCGACTATGATGGTTCCCTTTAATGTCGCCCGCACCATTGAAGAAAATTTTCGAGAAAGCTCTTCTTCATACTTATTTTTTAGCGGACTAAGGTACATTGCTTTTTCAATAATTTTATGACCGTCTATCAAAAAATAATACAAACTAAAAAACATCACAAATACCCAAAGTATTGAAGCTATTACATTCTGATAAGTTTTTTGAATAACGGTCAATACTCCACTCCCAATATTTTGAATAGTTTTATTCATCTGACTTTGTTGAAAGAATTGTTCCAGATTAAGCATTTGAGCTAAAGAAGAATTCCTAAAATTGTTTAAACTTACAACAATATGATCTTGATAAGAATTATCCACGGATACTCTCTGGTAGAATCCATTAACTTCATTAGCAACTAAACCAAATAATGTAACTGTTGGTAAAACAATAATTACTAGAACCAACAAGCAAGTTAATAATGAGCTAATTGCTTTTTTCCCAGTTTTTTTTAATAAAAAATAATAGAAACTATGAAAAGTCGCTGCTAAAATAGCTGCCGTTAAAATAGCTGACAAGAATGGCTTAAATAGCATAAACACCAAGCCACTCATAATAATCAGCACTAGCATAAAGAAATAAACATTATAATTTTTTATTTGCATATATATTCTGTAACCGACAATTTACAGCCAGCTACTTTTCTAAAAAATTAACTTTTTGCACAAACATTCCATATGAAAAATAGTACCACAAATAGTATAATAAAAAAAGTAGTTTTTAAAATTTTGTCCGTAGCCGTATCCTTTTTTTAATTATAAAAATCGGATACAATTATTTACTCACGGAAATTTAAGGAGGATTTTCCGCTTTCAAACTACGAACAAAATTCTAACAACTACTCAAATTAAGCTCATCTAATTGCTATTCTAACAACATTCAAATATAGCATACTATCAACATTTTGTCAATAATGTGTACCTACATTCTACGCCCAATCTTAATCTAGAAAAAAAGACACCTTCCGTAGTATAATTATTTAGTCTAACAAACTATAATAATTAACTACAAAAAGATGTCTCATAAACATATTACACCAGAACAGAGAAATGTAATAGCTGTTTTGAAAAGAATTGGAACTTTTCAAAAAGATATAGCAATAATAATTGGAGTTACCCCTTCAGCCATATCTCAAGAGTTAACAAGAAACAAGGATGAAGATAGCAAATATCGAGCTGGAAGTGCTAAGAAAAAAAAGAAAGAAGATTTAAAGCTAATCAAAGATTTAATAAAATTAAAAATAATGAATGGTTGAAAAAATATGTTATTAAAAAATTAAAGCTAGGTTGGTCTCCTGAACAAATCAGCGGAAGAATAAAAAAAGATTATTTTGAACATATAATAATTAATTATTTTTTGCTTTCTCATTGTAAAAATTAGACTCTTTTTCAAATTCTATTTGTTTATCCTTTTTCTCACGAGGAGAATAATAAAACATAGTTAAATTGGGAACGCCTTTCACGATATTTAATTCATAAAAAGATTGAGGATAATATGGATTTTGTTTTGTTCCAGTTAAAGAATAATAGTGTGTGTATTGACCATGGTGATAAGCTCTCACCTCCATATGCCCATTAAAAAACCCATCAACACGATACTCATCCAGAAGCTGTCTAACCTCTCGAAAATTATTAATTGGTCTAACAATTTTGTTAGCATAAGGTGTTGTTTTTCCAGGAAATAAACCTTGATGCATAAAAACAAAAACTCGCTTTCTAGTATTAAGCTGTTTTTTAAGCCAATTTATTTCTGAAGGAGATAAATGTCCGGGAATAAATTTATTTTGGTGAGGAGAACGATGAAGATTTTGTTTATTATAATTAGCATCCAAAAAAATAAATCGGTAATTATCTTTGTCTATTGTATAATATAGGGATTTTAATTTAAAAGTTTTTTCAAATTGTTCCGGAGTAACACTTCGCAAATCATGATTGCCGGCCAACCAATAAATTGGAGTATTTACATTACTCATATATTGCTTAATCAAATCCAGTTGTTTTATTCCAAAATAATCGGGATTACGAGTTCCATCAATAATATCGCCTAAATGTACCATAAAATCCGGCTGAAAATTCTTCATTTCTTTTATAAACTTTAAAAATCCTGGTTGGCCAATCGCTATATGTTTACGATTTATTTGACTAAGCAAATTAATATGAGTATCGGTGATAATTCCAATTTTAACATTTTTTGATGGTATAATTTTTTTTCGCCAAGCAGGAATTGCATTATAAATAACTTGAGCTCTTAATGAGTTGTTATAAAATTTTAAATTATTATTATAGGCCTCTTCCCTATAATAGAAAAAAATAATTAACCAAATAATTACCAAAACAGTCACTGCATAAAATACTAGTTGAGTAAATAGTTGATGCTTTTTATTAAAAAAATTTACCCACTTTAAAAGATTTTTTTTATCAACATAAAAGAATTTATGAAAAACTTTTTTCATATTTTTTACCTATTATTAATTAAATTTGCACTTTTTATTATATTATTCCACAACAATCATCGCTTTTTGACCTTTTTCAATATCTTTTTTATTTCCCGGAAAGTCATGTATAGCATTATACAAAATATCTAAATTATACTTATAATTTTCTCCACGCTTTGTTCCTGGATCATTAGTAATTATTATATCATCATTATTATATCCAACCAATACTAAGTTATGATAGAGCGGTCCGGGCGGTGTAAAATACGGATTTTTTAAAAGTCGTCCAGCAGTTGGCACAATAATTGGTTTTTCTTGAGCTAACCATTTTTTTAAATCATTTTTAGTAAAATTATAAACTACCTTTAAATTATCAAGTCCGTAAAATTCTTGAGCTAACTGAATAACATCTTCCATATTACTATCTTTATAATCTCCGTAATTTCTTATTTGAAATTTAATCATTTTCTGGATTTCATTTTCCATTTGCTCTTTACTAATTTTAGTTTTGCCGTCCAAATAATATTTAAGCATAACCAATGACGCCTCCTCACAAGCTTCTTCGTGATATTCATCCCAAACTCCCAATGGCGCTTGTGAAGCAAATGGAACTTTCAGTAAAAAATTTTTTAACAATGCATTATTATTATCATCAAGATTTTCTTTTGCTTTAGTATGTACCTCTTCATCTTCCTTGTCATCATTTTCATCATCCTTATCATTTATCATTTCCACCTCTCCAACATCAACAACAAAACCATCTTGTGTTTGCTCCACATTAACAGAATCTCCGCCTTCTGATTCTACTGTTATTTCCTCATCTGCAACTTCACTGTTTTTTGATAAATAAAAATAACCACTAAAAAAAACAACTCCAAAAAGGAATAATCCGACTATTACTAAAACCACTTTCGAATTTTTGATTTTATTCATATGTAATTTATTTATGATTGTATTTAGCCGATTAACTAAAACCTGTATTTTTATGACTCTATTTTCTATTATCAGCTTCTATTTCTAACTCATTCAAAAATTTTTTTACCTTTAGGATTGGTTTAATTTTCAAATATGTTTCTTGATCTTCTTGTTTATTTAATTCCGCCCTAGTTCTGTCTCCATAACCATCTGGAATAAAAATTTTATCCCAACCAAAGCCATTTTCTCCTGTCGGTTTTTTTGCAATTTTTCCAGACAAATTTCCTTCAAAATATTTTTTATTTCTTCCAATCCTCAATTAAAATTCCTTTTCCTCGCTTTTTAACAATTACTTTTTGTTTTTCCTTGAATTTCAATTCCTTAATCAATTCTCTAGGAATGCTTATATAATACGTCCCTCGACTACTTCTAATTATTTTTCTAATTTCTTTTATCATAATAATTTTACTAGTATCATACAAGTATAATACTTGTATGATACTTATTTTATTTTAGTATAACATACGAGTACACAAGCCTTTCCCCTGTTTTTTTCATATGGAACTTTCTTTAAAAAATTGTTATGTTGCATAAAATTATTTTATCTTATTTAAATTTTGATTGATTATAATTGGTTGCATAGCAATAATTTCATCAGTATAAGGCATATCCGGAATATCGTTATACAAATAAATTTTCTTATCCAAAACATGTGCAAATGCCATTTCCAAAAAAGAATTTCCACCAATATAACCATCAATACTATTTTTCTCGATATTCAAAATAAAAACCGCATCCGCATTTTTAATTTTGTAAAAATAATCCTTAATTAAATCATCTTTAATTTTATTTTCTATAGATTCACTGCTACTTAATTCCATTTTTAGCACTTCACTAGCGTATTTATCAGCATTATGAGGAGTAATCACTTCATGTCCACCTCTTTCCAATTCTTTCGCAACCTCCATCATATCTTTTGAAAACAACATACTCCCACAAATAACAATTTTCATATTTTTATTATATTAGTAGTATACCTATATCATACTTGTATGATACTAGCTCAACTTATTTTTTAAAAACTACTTTTAATTTTTTCGATTATCAAATTCTCCATAATTATTTTTTAAAACTCAATCCATTTTCCGTCTAAATAATTTTTTATCGGTTCTTCTGTAGTTTGTGTGATTTTTTTCGGTAGCTTATTCATTGAAAACCAATCTACTTTATCACATTTGTGTGGTTCCATAATTTTTGGTTTTCCAGAAATTATTTTCGCCACAAAATTTAAAGCTACCCAATGCTGTTCTTTATCTTTTGTAAAATGATTTGTATGTGGTAAATAGCCGATAATTTCCACTTTAATATCTAATTCTTCTTTCATTTCTCTAATCATTGCTTTTTCTGCGGTTTCTCCAAAATCAACTCCTCCGCCCGGTTTACTCCACCAACCAGCCTCATTTCTGACCTCCCCCGCTCGTTTCATCAACAAAACCTCGTCTTTATCGTTCAAAATCAAACAACCGCCACCAACGCCAACATAATCCTTTCCTTTGATTAAGTTTTTATTATTCATATTTTTGTAAAATTTACAGGTGTCCAACTCCTGCAACTTTTATTTTTATTACTTGTTATTTTTTATTCTGTGCTATATTTTTTATAATCTCCGGAAATTTTTCTACCGAAAAATGTCCATTATCTTCAAAAATTATTTTCTTGGCATTTGGTAAATATTGAGTAAATTTTTCTAAATCAGAAAAAGGCACACAATCATCATCTTTAGAATGATAAAGAAAAATATTTTCTGTTTGCTTTTCAATATTAAACAACTTATTGGTATCCAAAATAAAATCGCCCAAATTATCTTTATCATCTCTGTCTTTAGCATCAAACGGTGCTGCGGCTAAATGTATCTGAGAAATTTTTACCGGAAATTTATTCTCACTCAAATATTTTGCCCAAAATATCCCACCTAAAGAATGCCCCACTAAAATAATATCATCTTGCAAAATTGAGAAATATTTTTCCAGCCAAATTTTCCACTCTGCATATTTGGCATTTCTCGGCAAAGGCATTTGTGGTTGAATAACTTCAAAATTATCTCCCAAATCTTCTTGCAAATGCTTTTTCCAGCCTTTCTCTTTTTCTTTTAACTTCTTAAAATCCAACTGATAATTTTTAAGATACTCCAAATACTCTTTATAAGTCGGAAAAACTTCTCCACCATGGATTACCAATACTTGTTGCTTATTTTGTTTATTCATATTTTTTTAAAAAATTACTATTTTATTATTTTCCAAAATTTTTATTTAAAGTCTCCCACTAAAAATCTTTTTCGTTTTTTTTCTGCCATTCGCTCAATTGCATAGCGTAAAGTTGTGCGAGGAAGTTTGTTGTAATTTTTTATTAAAAATTCTTCCACTTTCTTTTGGGAAACTTTTCTATTTTTACTTTCTTTTTCTCCCAATTTCCACGCTTCGCGCAACATCCAACCGACCGCCTTGTGCATCAAATCTTCTTTATCATTTAAAAGTTTTTTGGATAATCGCAGAGTTTCCACTATTTTTCCGTTGCGAATAAATGCAAAAGTAGCAATAATAGCAATTCGCCTATCCCATAAAATTTTTGACTGAACTAATTTATCCAATATTTTTTTATCTTGCAAACCGTGCAAAATCGCTTGCCCTAAAATATAATGCGCCGATAAATCTACTAAATCCCAATTATTAACTCTATTTTTATGTCGCCAATAAAAATTAACAATTCTTTTTTGCAAAATTCTATCTTTATTTTTTACAACTTGTTTATTTTGTTCAACTAAAATAATCAACGCCAATAATCTTTCTTCGTGAATTTTTGAATTTAGCAAATACCGCAAAACGGCAAAATCAACTTCCAAAAAATTTTTCGCTACTTTACGAGTATCCGGTACGCTTACTCCAATAAATTCATCATTTTCCCCATATTCTCCTTTGCCAGTTTTAAAAAAACGCTCATTGCTTTCTCTTCGTTTCACACTCGCATACCTTCGCAATTCTTTTTTTAATTTATCCACTATCATAAAATCATTTTCATAATTAAACTATATTCCGTAAACACTTATTCTTTAAATACTAAAAAAATTAATTTATGAATAATCTAAAAATCATTATTGTCAGCTTTTCTGAACTGAATTTTTATAAACATTTCTCGTTACACAATTTCATTCTACCACCTTTTGAGAAATAAAAAAGGGGATTTTAGGCGGTTGCCCAAAATCCCTTCAACACACTTTCTCAGCATTTCAATGCCTGCTCTACTTGAGCAAAAATGCTCGAAATTTCCTGATCGCATTCTAAGACAGTATTGCCAGCAAAACTTGCCCGACATCCCATTTGTTGCCAAGATTTCCGGCAAACATTACATTCACGCAATGTAGTTAAATCCTCTCCCTCTGTACAAGCTACACTGTCACCCGTACTTGCACATAAAAATAAGTTGATTATCATCATTGTCTCCCTTTCATTATTTTGATCTTTTTTTCCTCCAATTAAATTCCTTTGCATAATCTCTGTTCCCAAGATTGGTCGTAGGAATAAAATTTGCCAATTTTCTGCGAATAAATCGCATAAAGAAAATAATATACTTCATCATTTCCCCTCCAAATATTTAATGATTTTCATTGTTAACAGAAATGATTTTTCAAAACGAGAAACATCATTATCTAAAGAGCACAATTTGTCTGATGCATTATGCCCCTTTCTTACAACACTTCGCAATATTTCAGTTTTCAAGCCCACATAATATTGCACTCGGTATTGCAAGATGCAAAAATAAATCCATCCTCCTATCAAAATCAAACCAATTAAAACTATTATCTCGATACATGGCTTGAATTGAAGCGTAGCCAATGCAAGTAAGAGGTTTAATGCTGTGTAGCCCGCAATTATCTGTAATAGCCTAAAATTAACTTTGCTTTCTTTCATCTTTTCCTCCTTTTATAATATTGTCAAAAAAACTTCTTGAACTTCCCAAACTTCAAACTAACATCTTAACCAACCCCTGTCAATTACTCATCAAACTTTGCGAGGACAGTCCTCGCAATCTATTCCCAATCCTCTTTTCTAAATTCGTTTCTTTGTTCTTTTATTTCCATCACCCTATTTTTTGCTCGATTATAATAATTACTATCAATGTCAATCATATTTTTGCCCTTACAAATATTCATCGATCTGCTACTTTGAGAGGACAGTCCTCGCAAAGTAGATTTAAAATTGTTGATATATTCGATTATACTTGAACGAATTATTTTATTTTTATTTATATCTAGGTTATGAATCAAAAAATTTAAATTTACATACATAGATAAATTATCTAAATCAACCTGACTATCAACAATGCGTGACTTAAAAACTCCTTGAAATAAAGAACCAGAATATTTGTGTCGCTCATTGAAATACATTACATATCCAGTTAAAAGTTTTTTCATAAAAATAGATATTCCATCATTATGCACTTGTTTTAAAATTAGATGGAAATGATTGGGATTAAGACAATAAGCTATTATTTCAACCAAACAATTCCCATTTACTTCAACTTCTATTTTATTTCTAATTGCATTATTACTATTGTTTTTAAATTGTTTAAAAAAATGAACTGGCTCTGTTGTATTAAATTCTTTTAATCCCATCAAAAAACGCCACGAGTCCAGCGTGTCTTCGAAAATAACCCTTTTATTATTACCTCTATTATAGATATGATATATTTCACCATTTACAAGAGGCTCTCTTCTTTTAGACATAATATACTTGTTATTACGTATTATCAAACTTTGCGAGGACAGTCCTCGCAAAGTTTTAGTCTTCCATTTTTGGCTTGTCTAGTATTTCTGGCTCGATTGTTCGCTCCCCTTCAGTAATCTTAACTACATCTTTATCTATCTTATTAAACTCTTTATAACCATTATTGTAATGATTAACAGTTGTCGCCATACTATTTCCCAATTTTTTATAATAACTATCAAAGGCTGTAATATGTTTACCTAATTTTTCGACATTGCTACGAATTTCTTTAGCACCTTCTTCAATCTCCATTGCTCGCAAACCTTGCAAGACTGTTTGTAAGTATGCCAAGAAAGAAGTTGGGGAAACGATAATGACATGTTTATCACGAAAAGCATATTCAATCATACTACGAGTATCAACGTTTACCGCACCAATTTTATTAACGAGCAAATCATAATAAATTGCCTCCGATGGAATAAACATAAAAGCAAATTCCATTGTATTTTTATCCGGCTTAATATATTTGGAAGTTTCATCAATCCTATTCTTCAAATCCTGTTTAAAGCTTTTTTCTAATTGCTCCCGCTCTCTATCATCATTGCAATTTAAAATCCTTTCGTAATTTTCCAAAGAAAATTTAGAATCAATCGGCACGATTTTATCTTTTACAAAAACTACTGCATCTACAATATCGCCATCATCAAAAGCATACTGCATCTCATAAGATCCTGGAGGTAAAACATTTTTTAAAGTATCTTCCAAAAAATATTCCCCTAAAACACCTCGCTGTTTTGGATTTTTCAAAATATCCTGAAGATTTTTTAATTGCTCTGAAAAACCGACGACTTGTTTATTGGTATCTTCCAATTTCGTCAATTTCTCTGTTATACTGGCAATTTGTTTAATGGACTGATTATGCATTTCCTGCATATTTTTTGTACTGGTAATAATATTTTTCTGTGTAGTTTGATGTGTTTCTGATAATTTACTATCAACAACTTGCCGTAAATCTTTATTTTGTTCAGACAAATTAGAATTTTGCTGAGTCAAAACCGACAATCTTTCCATCATCTCCGTTAACTTTTCGCCGTTATCATTTCCTTCCTTTTTATTTATTAAAAGGAAAATAACCACAGCTATTGCCACCAACAAAATAATCAAAAGAATTGTCTCCATATGTTTTTGTTTTTAAAGATTATAAATTAAATTTTATTCTAATGTTCTCAACTCTTTGATTAATTTCTTTTGTCGTCTACTTATTTTTTTCGGAATGACAACTTTGATTTTTACTAAATGATTTCCTCGTCCAACACCACGAAGGTACGGTACTCCCTTCCCGCGAATTCTAAAGGTTTCTCCAGATTGCGTTCCAGACGGTATTTTCATCGCCACGACACCATCAATAGTTTCTACATTTATTTTATCACCTAAAATCGCTTGTGTAAAAGAGATTTCTTCCATAGATAAAATGTCATTTCCCTCTCGAACAAATTTCGGATGAGTCGTTACATGAATATTTACAAACAAATCACCAGCAGGTGCTCCACTCTTTCCGGCCTCACCTTCTCCCCTAATTGAAATAGTTTGTCCATCATTTATTCCTGCTGGAATATCTACTGAAATATTTTTTTCTTCTTTAATAATTCCTTCACCAGAACATTTTTCACATTTTTCAGAAAAAACTTTTCCCCTTCCTTGACAGTCAGAGCAAGTCGTCTCTTGTGCAATAGTCCCAAGTACAGTTTGAACAGTTTTTCTAATCTTTCCAGAACCCTGACAAGTTTTGCAGGTTGTTTCCTTAGTCCCAGGCTTTCCCCCTGTACCATTACACACACTACAACGACTATTTTTATATAATTTAATTTCTTTTTTAACTCCGGAAACCATTTCCGCAAATGAAATTTCTATGTCAGTTTGAATATCCGCTCCACCACTTTCTCTTGTTCCACCTCCAAACATGTCAGAAAAAACATCTTCCCAACCTCCGGCACCACCACCTTGTTGTTGTGCAAATCCACCAAAATCAAAACCACCAAAACCACCTTGGGAAGAAAATCCTTCAAAGCCAGAAAAACCGTCTTGTCCGCCAGCACCACCAGGTTGAGCACCGTCAAAAGTCTGTCCGAATTGATCATATTGCGCTCTCTTTGTTTTATCCGATAAAACTTGATAGGCCTCATTTATTTCTTTAAACTTAGCTTCATCCCCACCAGTTTTATCAGGATGATGTTTATGAGCTAATTTTCGATAAGCTTTTTTTATTTCATCATCAGAAGAATTTTTTTCTACCCCTAAAATTTTATAATAATCCGTCATACTCAAAAAAATAGTTAAAATTATATTTTTAATCTACCATAAAATAAAAAAATTAGCAATCTATCATCACGAGTGCTAATTTTATTTTTATCAAATTTAACCTACTGTCCGATAGATTTGTCTACTAAGGGAACAAATGAAAATCCTGGATACTTCTCTTCATAAAAATCATTTTCACCTCGTTTTTCTAAATAATGTAAACAATTATAGACAGGTATAATCAGTTTTCCTCCAACAGCCAGTTGATCTTTTAACTTTTGTGGAATTTCTTTGACAGAGGCTGAAACTAGTATCCTGTCATATGGTGCTCTAGCAGAATATCCTTTAATACCATCTATATTATAAAATTCAGCAATACCTCTTTTAATAAAATCAAACTTCATCACATTTTTTTTGCCAAAATCACACAATTCATTGATTCTTTCCAGGGCGATTACTTTGCCTTTTTCACCAACAATATAGGAAAGTAACGCTGTTATCCAGCCTGAACCACTACCAATATCTAAAATTTTATGCCCAGGACGGGGATCTAGAAGTTCTAACATAATCGCTGTGGTAGCTGGTTGTGAAATTGTTTGGCCATAACCAATTGGTAATGGAATATTAGCATCAGCCTCAAGATACATTTCCGGCAACACAAACTCCATCCTGTCGATATTCGCAAAGGCCTCAATAATAGCACTAGTTTGTAGATATCCATCTCGCATTAAATCATTGGTTAGCCTATTCATTTTTTACAATTCTTAAAAAATTAGATTCCCATTATTTGAATAATAACATCTCTTTTTCTGGCACCGTCAAACTCCACAGCAAAAATACTTTGTCTTTCACCTAGCATCATTTTTCCTTTTGTAATTGGTACAGATTCATTAGCACCAAGAATAATTGATTTAGAATGAGAGTGTCCATTACTTCTTCCATCTGACTTTACGCCATTACTTCTAAGTTCAAATAAGTCATGTGAGTAATGATCTTCAACTGGGATTAACTTGTATAGAACTCTTGTAAAATCTTGCAATAACATAGCCTCATTATGATTAATCGCCACACCCATTGTTGTATGTGGACAATAAATTAAAACTTGTCCTTCGCGAATCCCTGATTTATCAATAATATCATTGACCTCATCAGTAATATCCATAAACTCAATTTGATCCTTACTCTCTAAGTCAATTCTTTCTTTATATATTTTCATATTTTTAGTCTAGCTTGACCACCAGTAAAGTGGGCAAATATTTTTTAAGTTATTAATTATTTTAAATTTTCCAAATCTAGACTTTGACGCAAAGCTTTCGCCGCAACCTCTGGTCGAATCATCGAAATTTCAATACCAGTCTCCAGTTCAAATCCCGCCCAAGTGGAAGTATGTGGCAATATTTCAATATGCCAATGATAATGTGGGTAATCTTTTCCATCGCAAGGTGAAGTATGAATATAAAAATTATAAGGAGGATTGTCTATTGTCTTCTTTATTGCCGTTAATGCATTCTTAAAAACCTCCGCTAACTTTATTTTATCATCATTGGTAATTCTTTCAAAATAAGGACTATGTTTTTTTGGCATTACCCAAATTTCAAAAGCACTTCGGCTAGAAAATGGACAAAAAGCAATGAAGCTATCATTCTCAAAAACTATTCTCTTCTTATGGTCACTTTCATATTTAGCCATTGTGCAATAAACGCATTTTTTATTGCTTTTATGATACAATTTGGCTCCTGCAAGTTCTTGTCTAATGTAGGGAGAGATAACTGGAATAGCAATCAATTGTGAGTGAGGATGAGAAATTGAGGCTCCAGCTTCTTTGCCATAATTGTGAAATATCGTTATAAAATTTACACTTTTCTTTTTCATTAAATCTAAATATCTATCTTGCAAAGCATCAAAAACTTCCGCCACCTCAACAATTTCCAAGTCCGGCAAATGATTAAAATGATCTCTAGTAACAATAAGTTCGTGATAGCCAGTGCCAGTCATCGCAAAATATGGACCTTCTTCCAAGGAACGAGGTACTCTACCTCGAGAAAAAGCGGGATATTTATTTGGAAAAACTCGCAAAGTCCAATCTCCGTCTTCTTTACGATATATTAAAACATCTTTTTCTTGTCCACTTTTCTCCGGATCACAAAACAAACAATTATCCGTACTTGTTTCCAAATTATGCGTACTATATTCAACGTTCGCAAAATCTTCCGGGCGCTTTGCTCGCCCAGTCGCTATTACAACCCAATCTCCTGTCACAATATCTTGTCTTAATTCTGACTCCGACACTTTTTTCGCTGTAATTGTAGAAGATTTTGTTTTTTTGTTTTTTTGTTTTTTAGAAATTTCTATTTTCATCATCCTCCTTTTATTTTTTTATTTTTTTATTCTGTTTTCTTATTTTTTCATCTCGCTAACTTTTTTGCTCAACTGATATTTCCCTATTGTCATATTCCAGCGTGCACTAAACAAATCCTTTAGCGTGCTTATATAGCCACCAATTCCAACCAAACTATCTCCACTATCATTCCACTCGACCGGAACTTCAACAATCTTATAATCAAGTTTTCTACCAATAATTAAAATTTCGAAATCAATTCCCCAACGATCAACAGTTGTTCGCGGAATAATATCTTCAACCGCCTTGGCGGTAAAAGCCTTAAAGCCACACTGCGTATCCTTCATTCCCCAAAGACCTAATGTTGCTTGAATCAAAATATTTCCAAAATCACCTAACAATTCTTTCCACTTTGGCTGATGTTTCTTAATATTTGTCTCTTCCAAATCCCTAGAACCTATTACGATATCAGCTCCTTTTTCAAACTCCGGAAAAAACCTGTCTAACATCCTAATCGGGGTTGCTCCATCCATATCCGTAAACAATCTAATTTTTCCTTTTGCTTCCAACAATCCTTCTCTGACAGTATATCCTTTTCCCTTATTTTCTTCTCTATTTAAAATACGAATATTTTTAAGTTCTTGCTGATATTTTTTAACCAATTCCGGCGTTTTATCTGTCGGACCATCTAACGCAATTATAATCTCATAACTCTTACCAATTTTTTCAAAATACTCTCCAATTGATTTCAAATGTTCTTGCATTTTATCTTTTCTAATCTCCTCATTATATGTAGGTATAATAACAGATACCTCTGGCATTAAATTTTCCATATTTTTTTATTCTATCTTACTTTTAACTTATTAAAAAACCTTCCTAAGTCTTATTTAAATTATACTACTTTTTTAAATATCTGCCAACTATTCTTTTTTCCCAACTAAAACAATATTCCAATCATTTATAATTTCACACCTTTCAATCTTAAATCCAGCTTGTTTAAAAAGCTTTCTTAAATCTCGCTTTGTAAAAGCGTGATGGAATCGTTTAAACTTTTTACCTTCATTGTTGGTAAAATTTATCCAACAATCATTCCAACCCAACTCTCCCGAAAACTCATTCAAGGGTTCAGTTCTTAAAAATAAAATCTTCTTTAGATTATTATTCCAATTTTTAAAAATATTTTTTCTATATTCCTTTTGCCATAAATTCCAAACTGTAATAACAATATGTCCATTTGGTTTTAAGCTTCTATATAATTCTTCAGCTATTTCTAACCTCAATTCTTGACTTGGCAAATGATGAAAAACAGCAATAGAATAAATAGTATTGAAACAATTCTCTTTAAATGGTAAACTAGTTTGACTGGATGATATTTTTTGAAAAGAAATTTTTTCTCGAGAATTATCAGTATCTAGATATCCTTCCCTCGCTAAATTTAATAATTTTTCTGAGACATCTACACCGGCATAATTAATTCTTTTATCAAAAAATAACTCTAGCAAACGCCCATTTCCACAACCATAATCTAAAACTTTATCACCATTTTTCGCATAATCTTTAATAAATTCCAAGTTCCCCCAGAAATGTTTTCTAGTTTGGGAAAACTTACCAGAAATCAAATCATATCCCTGCTCAGTTTGGTGCAATATTTTTTTAACAATTTTTCGTTTCATAATTTATGGAAAACATTAATCTTCATCAAAATTTTATAATCGAATCTTTAAAGTTGGACTTACCTAATTCTAGCAAATTTTTGAATTTTAAGAAACGCTTTTGTAGCCAAAATAAAATACCCCAACCGACTAATGCCGACCTGCGTGAGCTTTATGAAAAAATGATTACTAAAAGAAAAATTAAACGCAATCCTCAACTAGAAAAAGTAATGCTTTCTCGTGCTATTCGCACTCAATCAGGTGTTGCTGTTGTTGCTGTATTAACCAAGCCATCATCTTGCCCTGGTAAATGCATTTTTTGTCCGACTGAAAAAGATATGCCCAAAAGTTATTTATCTAATGAACCTGCTGTAATGCGTGCAATTATGAATAAATTCAACCCTTATCGTCAAGTTCAAGGTCGATTAAAGGCATTGGAACTAAATGGACACTCAACCGAAAAAATTGAGTTGATTGTAATGGGCGGAACATTTTCATATTTTCCAAGACGCTATCAGCAATGGTTTATTAAGGAATGCTTTCGTGCTTGCAATGACTATCCTAAAAAACAAAAAATAAATATTAAAAAAGATGCAGATTTATTGTATCATGAGCAAAAACGAAATGAACTAATAAAACATCGCGTTGTTGGGTTAACATTAGAAACTCGCCCTGATTATATTGACGATAAAGAAATTTTAAATTTTCGTCAACTTGGATGCACCCGCGTAGAAATTGGCGTGCAATCAATTTTTGATGATATTCTAAAATTAAATAATCGCGGACATTTAATATCTGAAACTATTCGTGCTACAAAATTATTAAAAAATGCCGGATTTAAAATTAACTATCATATGATGCCCGGACTTTATGGAAGCTCACCCGCTAAAGACTTCAAAATGTTCAAAGAATTATTTTCCAATTCTGATTTTCAGCCAGATATGTTAAAAATTTATCCAACAATAGTTATTAAAAATTCAAAATTATACAAATTATGGAAAAATGGAGAATATAAAGCGATGACTGACAAGCAATTTGAAAAATTAATTATCAAAATCAAAAATGAAGTAATTCCTCCCTATACTCGTATTCAAAGATTAGTGCGAGATGTTCCACTTCCTTCTATCGAAGCGGGACCAAAAATTTCTAATCTCCGCCAACTAGTTGCTGAAAAAGCTAGTTGCAAATGCATTCGCTGTCGGGAAATAAAAGGTGAATATAACCAAGTGAAGCAACGAGGAGGTCGCTCCTCAAGGAGGAGCGAGGCAAAGCCGAGCGACGGAAGAGGTGCGACCTCGTTGTTGCGATATAATACACCTACGCAAAAACAAATTACTCAAAAAAACAACGCTTTATCCCTCAACCGCATCAACTACCCTGCTTCCGATGGCAAGGAAATTTTTTTACAATTTATTGATAATAAAAATAGACTTTATGCACTACTCCGCTTAAGAATAAATCCTAAAAAACTAAAAAATTCTAACCTAAAAATTTATCCAGCAATTATTCGCGAACTTCATACCTACGGCAAACTCGCGCCCGTCGGCAAGCAAGATGTAAAATCTCCGCAACATATTGGCTTTGGAAAAAAACTTATTAAAGAAGCAGAAAAAATCTCCAGAGAAGAATTAACTAAACTTGATATCCCTAAAAACCAACAATCTCTTGCTATCATCTCCGGCATCGGCGTCCGCGCTTACTATCGCAAACTTGGTTATCGATTGCAAGGGACTTATATGGTGAAGAGGATTTAACTCCCATCTCTAGAGATTTATTCCACAACAGGCTAAAGAAATCACTACTGATATACTTGTCATATAATGATTTGCAAAAAATTAACTAGCAAGATTATCTACTAATTACTCACAACAAATGAATCATACTTATATTGACAACATTATAAATACACCAAAAAAATTAAAACTATAACTTATTCCCTTTAATAGTTTTTGTTTTTTTGTTATAATCAAATTAGAAGAATAGCAATAAATAATTTTTGCTTTTTTATAATTTTGATTATGGTTTCAAAAAAACAAATAAAATTAGACCGCAAAATTTCCGAAATAATTATTGTAAATAATAAAAAGCTAGCTCCCTACATAGAGATGGTTAATGCTAGCTCTCGGAATATTGACCAAAAACACCTCGGAACTATTCTGGGAATTTTTGAAATAAAAGATACCTCAAAAGATTCTGCTTATATAGTTAATTTTTTAGCGTCAGTTGTAAAAAAAACCTATTTCAACACAAGAAAGAAAACTGTTGCTGATAGTTTTGAAGCAACTTTAGCAAAAATAAATTTATCTTTGTCAGAGTTGGCCAGACACGGGAATATAAATTGGATTGGAAAAATAGATGCTGTTATTTGCTCCATTAGTGATAATCAGATAAACTTCAGTGTTTCCGGCGACGCTAAAATTTTACTTTTGCGAGATCAAAAACTAATTGAAATCAGTAGCGATCTATCCCCCAAAGATGAAGCGACCAATCCCATAAAGACCTTCACTGACATTGCCAGTGGTCGACTTGAAGACAATGATAAGTTAATTCTAACGACTGACGATATTTCGCATATCTTTACACTTTCTGACATAGAGAACTATGCTCTATCTTTTTCCAATAAAAAGTTTTCAAGATTTTTAAAAACGGCCTTAATTAACGAACTTGAAATAGCTGGAACAATTATAGTTGATGTGTTTAAAAAAACTTTATTCACGCAAAAGAGTGTCAAACGAGGTAAGAGCACTTCCAAAAAATTAAATGCTTTTAGTAGTGCAACATTCGAAAAAACATCTTCAGAAAAGAAACCTAAAATTACTATCCCGACAAAAAGTAAACCCAAAGAAGATAACTCTTCTAAAAATACTTCCGACAAAAAATTAAATTCTGCAAAAACCGTTTCGAGTAAAAAAGGAGACTTTGTTAATAAAAAAACCGGACACATTTATTTAAAAAATAATAAAGAAAAATTTGATTCATCGCAAGATAATCAGTTTAATAATTCATTGATAATTTTTCAAGAAAAAATATTTGAATTTGGGTCATGGCTCAAAAATCGTTATCTTGATAAAGGCTATTATAATGTAAAAAGATATTTTATTCCATTACTCGCTAATGCTCACAAAAAAATCTTTCCTTTTATTAAAAATCTATTATTAAAATATTTCACCAATTTATGGCAGTCTATTATGAATTTTTTATTAAAAAAAACGACTGTATCAAAAAAAATAATAAAAAATATTACTATTAAAAAACATCAACCATCAAAACCTAAGGAGATTATTGCCAAACCTCAAAACAAATCGACAGTAATAATGTCCTCATCAAAAACAACAACATCATCGTCTGGTAATTTAAAAATTATTGAAAAAATATCAAAAAAAATAACCACCTTATCTTTTTCAATTGGTAAAATACTTCCTCATCCAAATAAACTAAAACTTAGTTTCAAAAAAATGACTCGCCAGCAAAAAATTTATACCATTGTAGCGATAATGGCTATTTTAATTTTACCACTGGTCTTCACAAAATTAATAATCAAAAATAATCCTTCTGAAGTGTCTAATCAACCATCATATAAAACTAATTCAAATGAACTGTCCATCAACCCCGCTACTGAAAAATATATTGAAGCCACTCAAATTTATCAATCTAATGATAATTTACTGGGTACTTTTATTTTTAATGGATCCGTTTTTGCAATCTCAAAACACAAATTAATAAAATTAATTAATAACAATCAATATGATTTCCCTTTTCCAGATTATTTCGGACAAGCGACAACCTATTCTTTCATGAGTGATCTAAACCTTTTATTCCTCTTGGACGAAAACAAAAAACTTATTAGTTTTAGTCCAATTTCTCGAAAATTTAAAGACAATGTTATCTCTATCCCAGAAGATTCTGAAATCACTTCAATTGGGACCTATTTAACTTACATATATTTAGTAGATACAAAAAATAATCAAATCTATCGCTATCCTCGTGCCGAGGGAGGCTTTGGAGAAAAAACCAATTGGCTTAAAGAAAATATTGATTTAAAAAATATCTCTGCTATAGCAGTTGATGAAAATATTTTTCTTTTAAATTCTAAAAACAATATTTTGAAATTAACTAAGGGGAAATTACAGCCTTTTAATTTAAAAATGGACGACAACTCATCCGCAAGTGCTATTTTTACAAATGATGACTTAAGCTACATTTATATTTTAGACAATTTAAATGGTGAAATTGTAATATTTGACAAAAATGGAAATCGTTTTAATTTTTTATCAAACCAAAAACTTACTCAAGCAAATAATTTTTGGATAGACGAGAAAAAGAATTTAACTTATTTCACTGTCAGTAAAACATTATTCAAATTAAAGTATAACTTTAAAAACAATAAATAAAAAATAATTTTAATGTAAATCACTAAATGAAGAATTATATTAAAAGAGATTTTTCTGTCATTTCTTTTGGTTTTTCTATATTCAAGACACTTAAAATAGTAGGTGCGATATTACCCAAGAGACCACCAGAAAATAGCTTTCTGTTTTTGAAGTCTTTTCCAATTAAACAAAATGGTACTGGATTTTTAGTATGAAAAGTATTAGCTATTTCTTTACCATCAATAACATCAATCATGTTATCAGCGTTGCCATGGTCGGCAGTCAAAAAAATCTGTCCGTCTTTTTTTAATATTTCCCTAGAAATTTCTCGCACTTGCTCATCCACAAATTCTACGGCTTGAACAGTTGCTCTTAAATTTCCAGTATGCCCAACCATATCAGCATTAGCAAAATTTATAGCAACAAAATCATATTTGTTTTTCTTTATTTTTTCCAAAACATAATTGGTAATTTTTTGAGCTGACATTTTCGGAGCTTCCGCATAAGAACCAACTTTGGGAGAATTTACAATATGTCTATTTTCTCCACCAACAGGCTTTGGATAACCTCCATTAAAAAAGTAAGTGATATGTGCATACTTTTCACTTTCACTAATATATAATTGTTTTCTTTTTTTCAACACAATTGGCAATGAATTTACCAAAGTTTTTTCTACAAAAGCTGTATGCAAGTTCATATCTGGTCCAAAATCTGCCATTGCTACAAAATAGAGATTTTTTATTTTTTTTAATTTTGGCAGATTGTCATTCTTTTTAATTTCATCGTCTACCTCTACGAAAAGTTTTGTAAATTGCCTAGCTCTATCTGAACGAAAATTATAAAAAATGAGACTATCATTTTTCTTCAACTGTATAATTGGTTTTCCATTTTTAACAATAACAGTCGGCAAAATAACTTCATCAACCTCTCCTCGTCGGTAAGCTTCTTTAATAGCTTCTTCTGGAGAATTTGCAATTATACCATCGTTAAAAACTATTGCCTTATATGCCTTTGCTAATCTTTCCCAATTTTTAGCTCTATCCATCGCCCAAAACCGACCAGAGATTGAAGCAATTATACCGATTTTCTCTTCTTTCATCATCTTTTTATAATGTTTTAAATGATGCAAAGCACTTTTTTGATATGAATCCCTTCCATCCGTAAACAAATGACAATAAACTTGATTGATGCCATTTTGTTTTGCTAGTCGCAATAACATTCTAAAATGTTCTGGGGTTATATGTTGGCTATCATAAGTACTCATCAATCCCATAATATGCAAATTGCTTTTTTTAATTTTACAATTTCTAACAGCTCCGATAAGTGCCGGATTTTTAAAAAAATCACCATTCTTTATTGCACAATCAATTCTATAAGCCTCTTGTATAACTACTCGTCCACCGCCAATATTGATATGTCCCGCTTCCGATCCACTCATTTGATCCACATTTAAACCAACCGACTTTCCAGTTGCATTTAAAAAAGTAAATGGATATTTCTTTTTTATTTCGTCTACAAAGGAGGTCCTTGCCAAGGTAATTGCGTTTCCTTTACTTCTTGGAGCCTCTCCCCAGCCATCCATAATAATTAACACTGCTGGTTTTTTGTTTTTCATATTTTTCTATTTTAGTTCTTTACTAATCTCCAATAATCTGTTATACTTGCAAATTCTTTCTCCACGAGAAAGCGACCCCGTCTTAATAAAATCCGCTTCTGCACCAACTGCCAAATCTGCAATAAAATCATCTGTGGTTTCTCCACTACGATGTGAAATGACAGTTTTCATATCATTCTCCTTTGCTAATTTCATACAAGCAATTGTTTCCGTTAATGTCCCAATTTGATTTGGTTTAATTAGGACACTATTACAAGCATTTTTTTTAATAGCTTTTTCCAATCTCTTAACATTTGTTACTAGCAAATCGTCACCTATATTCATAATCTTATCTCCAATTTTTTCATTCATCATTTTCCAACCATCCCAGTCTTCCTCCATCAAACCATCTTCAACAGACATTAAATTATATTTAACAATCCATTCATTATAAAGATTAACAAGATTTTCTTTGTTTAATTTTTCGTTCCTTGGTTTTAACAAGTATTGATCAGTTTCTTTTTCATAAAATGAATTAGCGGCAACATCTATAGCAATGAAAACATTTTCTCCTGCTTGATAGCCTGCTTTAGAGATTGCTGAATTTATAATTTCCAAAGCATATTCATTGCTTTCCAGTTTTGGAGCAAAACCACCTTCATCACCAACTGCTGTACTATAACTTTCAGCAGATAATATTTTTTTAAGCGTATGGAAAATCTCACTACCAGCTCGAAGCTGTTCTTTATAGCTATCTACATCACGAGGAACCAACTTAAATTCCTGAATAGCTAATCCTGAATCAGCATGCTCACCCCCATTTAAAATATTAAACATTGGGATAGTTTTAAATTCATCTGCTTTAAATCCAAAAGTTTCAGCGATATACTTATATAATGGAATTTTTTTATCTAAAGATCCCGCACGACAAATCGCTAACGAAACTCCCACAATAGCATTAGCACCCAGCTTAGATTTATTTTCTGTTCCATCTATTTCAATCATTCTTTTATCAATCATTTCTTGTTGCTCAACATCTATCCCAATAAGCTCATCGTTAATTATAGTATTCACATTTTTTACCGCTTGCAAAACTCCTTTTCCACCATAACGCTTTTCATCATTATCACGCAATTCTAAAGCTTCGCCAGCCCCTGTAGATGCTCCAGATGGCACACCTGCTTTAGCGATAATTCCATTTTCCAAATTAACTGACACTTCTAGGGTTGGATTTCCTCTTGAGTCTAATATTTCCCTTGCTTCAATTTTTTCTATTTTTGTCATACTTTTTTAACTTTATTATTTATTATCAATTAAAACTTCTAATCCAGGCATTGCTTCATCACTCAAAAATTCCAACATTGCCCCACCACCAGTAGAAACAAAGGAGAATTTATCTGCCAGATTATTTTTTTGAACAGCTTCTACAGATTCTCCTCCGCCTACTACAGAGAATGCTCCACTTTGAACAATTGCTTCCATAATTTTTCTTGTTCCTTTATCATATGGTTTTTTTTCAAAAAGTCCCAACGGTCCATTCCAAACAATAGTTTCTGCTTGTGAAATAATTTTTGAAAATTCTTTAATAGTATATTCACCGATATCAAATCTTCCCTCTCCTGCAAAATCAACTGGCAAAATTACACGGGAATTAAAATTTATATTTTTATCAACTGCTTCATTGGCAATTTTTCCTCCCACTAAAATAAAGTCATAATTTTCGCTCAAAGCCTCAATCAAAGGAAGTTTAGTTTCAATTTTTGCTCCACCTATAATTGCTACGGCCGGATGCTCCGGATATTTCTTAACTCGCTCTAAATTTTTAACTTCTCGTTGCAACTGAAAGCCAGCAAAAGCCGGAAGAGTTTTTGTTACACCAATTACCGAAGCGTGAGACCGGTGACAAACACCGAAAGCATCGTTTACAAAAACATCAAAATTTTCTGCCAATTTCCGAGCAAACTCAGCATCATTCTTTTTTTCCTCTTCATAAAATCTTACGTTTTCCAAAAGAACGACTTCATCATCCGCAGATGTTTCCAATTCTTTTTTTATAACATTAGAATGGCAACTGGACACAAATTTAATATTACGATTTAAAATTCCTCTTAAATTAGGCAATATTTGTCGTAATGAAAATTGTTCCATCCACTCTGCCCCAGGATTGTTTTTGTGGTATTCTAAAGGTCTTCCCAAATGAGAAACTAGAGTCACCTTTCCTCCTTGAGCTATTATAAAATCAACAGTATCTTTTATCGCCTCTATCTTATAAGCTTCACGCACTTCACCGTTTTCTATAGGGACATTAAGTCCGGCTCGTAATAAAACTTTTTTATTTTTGAATTTATATGTTTGTATTTTTTTTAATCTCATATTTTTATTTTATTTTTTGAAAAATTGAAAATTTTACAAATCGAGAAACTAATTTACCCTTTACCAATTGACGATATAAATTAAAAAAACTATTTAATCCATTCCTATCGTCCCAACAATAGTACCAATGACTGCCAATACTATTGCAAAAATCCAAGCTCGCATAACAACTTTTGGTTCTGGCCAACCCTTTGCTTCAAAATGATGATGTATTGGTGCGGCAAGAAAAATTTTTCTATCGAATAATTTTTTACTAGTTAGTTGTATCACAACACTACCGGACTCCATAATATAAATAAATGCGATAATCAATAAGGGAATAATAGCATTATTTAACATTGCCACTACACCCAGAGTTGTTCCTAAAGAAATTGCTCCAGTATCACCCATAATGAATCTAGCCGGATAAATATTGAACCATAAAAATGCCAGCAATGCTCCAGATATTGCTGCACAAAAAGCTGCCAAATCAACTCTATTTTGAGCAAAAGAAATTATTGCGAAAGAGGAAAATGCCATCAATAAAACCCCACCATTAAGCCCATCCAATCCATCAGTTTCATTTGACGATATTGCCGTAAACAAAATAATAAAAATAAAAAGAGGAATATACCACCAGCCAATAGAAAAATCCCCCACCGCTGGAATATGTAATTTATCCCAGCCAAGCTTTGAATAAAACCACCAAGCTCCTAATGCCGCAATTCCAAAAAGCCACCAGAATCGCATTGCAAATCTCATTCCACCACCTTTATTTGAACCCCATCCTCTAGTGCTCATAATATCATCAAAAAGACCTAAAATTCCGGCAGATATTAAGGCAAATAAAGGCAACCATGTTTGAGCTCGATTTAAAAAATCCAATCTGGCGATAAAATTAGTATCACTCCATTTAGCAACTATCGGAAATAAATATTCCGACGAAAAAATAAGTATTAATATTGTTGCCCAAATAATTAAACCACCCATAGTTGGTGTTCCTGATTTTTTGGCATGTAATTTATTTACAATTGTTAGTTTTTTTCCATCAACCGAATTCTTTTTTATTTTAATTCCGATTTTATATTTATATAAAATTTTCGTCCATAATGGCGTAATTGCAAAAGCTAAAACAAAAGACAGGATACCAGTAAAAAGTATTTTTAAAATATTTACTACCTCAGGAATTGTTTGTATTTGTGAAATCTGCATTAATTTTATTTGATATTTTTAAATTATTCCTTAACTATATTCTACTCTGTTTTGAAATATTGAGCAATATTCCCATCGCCGCCATCAAAAAAATAAATGATGTACCTCCATAGCTAATGAAAGGTAATGGTATTCCAGTAAGAGGCATAATTGCTGTAATTGCTGCGATATTTACAAAAGCTTGAAAAATAACCCAAGAAACAATACCTATCGCCACTATTTTTCCGAAATCATCAGGAGCATTTTTAGCAATTTTAATTGCTCGTAAAGAAAATAAAATAAATAATATTACTATTATGCCCGCACCGACTAATCCCAATTCTTCTCCAATGATTGCGAAAATTGAATCACCAACTGGCTCAGGGAGATAATTGAATTTTTGTCGACTGTGTCCTAATCCCAATCCAAAAATGCCACCAGAACCAATTGCTAGTAAGGCTTGATTTATTTGATAACCAACGCCTTGCGGATCATGCTCTGGATTTAAAAAAACCAAAAAACGATTCATTCTATAAGGAGCTATTGCTATTAAACCAACTAATCCCATCATTCCCGCCAAAAATATGCCAAAAATATGCATCAGATTTGCTCCTGAAATAAAAAACATACTCATCGCAATCAATATTATCACGCCCAAGGTTCCTGTATCTGGTTGTTTAATTATTAAAAATCCAGCAATTGCCAAAATTCCTAAAAAAGGCAACATTCCTTCGTAAATATCCTTTATCTTTTCCTTCCCTCTACTTTCTAGCCAAGCTGCCAAATACAAAATAATGGAAAGCTTAACCATCTCCGAAGGTTGAAATGAGATTGGTCCCAAGTTTATCCAACGACTAGCTCCGTAAGCATTGCTTCCGATATTAGGTATAAATACCAAAATTAAACAAATCAACGAGACTATAAACATTGGCACTGAAACTTTTTTCCAAAAATGATAATCAATCTTAGAAAAAAAATACATAATTATCAATCCTGGTAAAAATCCAAATAAAAATTGATGCTTTAAAAAATAATTTGAATCTCCGAAGCGAGTTGTTGCGTAAAAAACACCCGCACTAGAAATCATCATTAGTCCAAAAATTGTCAATATTAAAATTATCGACAACAACATTTTATCAACTTGTGCATTTTTATTTTTCATAATATTTTTTTAATGTTTCTGACGCCAATCTTTTATTTTTTTATGATTGCCACTTAATAAAACTTTCGGAACTTTCCAACCGTTAAATTCTTCTGGTTTTGTATACTGAGGATATTCTAGATATCGTTTCGCTTGTTGAATTTGTTGTTCTTTTATTAACTTTGTTATTTTATTGTCTTGAATATTTCGAACATTTCTATGACTTTCTTCCTTCAATGATTTTACATTTCCTAACACTCCAGGAATTAATCTAGAAACAGAATCAATCAAGACCATCGCCGGCACTTCCCCTCCCGTTAAAACATAATCACCAATGGAAATTTCCTCATCAGCAATATATTCCGCCACTCGCTCATCCACACCCTCATATCGCCCACAAATAAAAATTAAACTGTCATACTCTGTCAAGCGTTCCGCATCTCTTTGTGTATATCGTTTTCCTTTTGCGGAAAATAAAATTACTCTAGTTTTTACATTTTTTTGCTTGTTTTTAACATCTTTAATGTTTTGTACACAATTAAAAATTGGCTCTACTTTCATTATCATTCCCGCACCACCACCATAAGGAGTATCATCAACTATTTGATGTTTGTCAGTAGTATATTTACGCAAACTATGAGTTTCAATATCAATCAATTTTTCTTTTTGCGCTCGCCCCAAAATAGACTCACTGAAATATGAATTAAACATTTCCGGGAAAATTGTAATAATATCAAACTTCATAAATTACTTCGAGATCCATAACTAAAATATTCTCTTTGCGCATAATTACACAGAATACCTAGAAATAAATACCATCTCTTAAAAATTAAAACAAATCGTATTGTTATTACAATAATTATCTTAACATTTTTTTAAAAAACAAAAAAGGTTGCGCATCAAATTATCTAAAACAATATTATTTTAAAATAAAAACTTTTAACTAATATTTTTGCTTTAATTTTATATTTTAGTTTAACTTTATTTTTTTATTTATACTCATATTTCACTTTGTCTTCAATGATTATTATATTCTTACTCTTATTTCTTTTTCAGAAATAAGAGTAAACTATAAATATGAGAGCTTAAAAAAATATTGAGTAAAATATAAAAATGTGTATCTTTAAAGATATCTTTAAAGATACACAAAAAATACAAACTTCAAAACGACTTCATTTACAAATAATCTAGGACGGTCCTAGTAAATTATTACCTAGGACGGTCCTAGCTATCTTAACTACAATAACTACAATAACCACAATTTTATACAAAAACTTAAAATCTTCCTAAGAAATTAAAAAACCCTCATCATCAACATTGCGACAAAAAGGATTGTTTTTCATAGAAAGGATATTCTTATTAGTTTATTTGAAAATCTAGAGGAATTGAAATATCTGAATTGCCTTCTGTATTACTATTGTCATTATTATTCGAGAAAATATAACATTCTTCCAATAAGAGGAGACTTCCGTTTAGTAGAGGATTATACTCTTCTCTGTCATCTATCCCGTAAGCATAGATGGTATGTTGATGTCCATCTTTGAGAATTTCGGGAACTCCAAAAACAAAACCGTGATTTTTATCGTTAAACGGTAAGTCCGGTCTTATTTGATTAGCGGTTGTTTTGCCGATAAAAGTTCCTATCCCCGCTTCTCCGTCCGCATAGAAATGAACATCTATGGGAGAAGTGGTGTTAGGATCTCTTACCCAACCTCTGATTTGATTGCAACTTACTTCATCCAACCAACCTTCGGGGAATTGATTGGGGACTTGATAATCTCTATTCCAACACAAATAGTTATCATCCCAGGTATCTGGGTCGGATGTTTCTAGCCATTGGACGCAATTTTTGTTGGAAATTGGTCCGGCTGAACTCCAGTAAAAGTTAAGGTTGCTTTCGTTTGTTACACAAAGGTAGTTATCGTTCCAAGTATGATTGCTTGGTTCGGCTCCTTCGGTAATTTGAGTACAACGCATTCCTTGAATTGGACCAGCACTACTCCAAGAAATTCCTTCATATTCTTTAGAGCAAAAGTAATTATCATCCCAAGTATCAGGATCAGCTGTCTCCAAGATTTGGATGCATTCCATTTCGCTTATTGGTCCGGATGAATTCCAAGCAAATTCAGGGGTTGGTTGAGATTGAGGATTGTTGATGAAAAAACTCTCCACACGAGAATTGTTATTGTTTTCTGATTGTTCATTGACTTCATTGTCAGAGTCAACATTGGCTTTGCAATCAAGGATTTCTCCGGGGTAGTTGGGAACTGTGTAGTTTAGTGTTTCTAAAGAAGTATTATTATCCGTTACTAAATTATCTACATCAAATTCCATTACATCTTCTGATCCGGGGATTTCCTGCCAATCAGTAATTCCTCTTACTCTACAAAAGACTTCTCCATCTATTGATTGAGAGTTGGAGTTGAATAAATCACTTTCTTCTACATCACGATTATTGACTTGAGCTTCAAGTCTCATCGTAATTACTTGATTGGGATTGACATTTTCTGTTGGACAATTATCGCAATTTGCTGAGATTTCATGTCCATCTTGATGAAGAATGTCAAAGTCTGGAGTGATGTCAGGTTTTGAACCAGGTTCTGAATCAGCAGAACCGCCACCCATACCAGCAAAAGCTTCTGAAACAACAGCAATCTTATTAGGATTATATGTGCTAACACAGTTAGTACAACGATAATCGTTCCAAACCTTATTGGCAATCCAATTCCATTCTTCGTGAGTTTGATTATCGCAGATGTTATCCATTTCATAACAATTGAGATAATGAAGACTATCTATTCCTTCTTCGTAGGCGAGGATGTGGATGAAGCCAGAAGGATTATCTGAAGGATAGATCCATTTTTCACTGTATTCGTGATTTCCGTTGCCGTTGTATTGCTTAATGAACACCTTATTCCAAGATGTACTTGAAGAATAATCTACCGTTACTACTTCGGCGACATGACCGTAACTTCCCATATTTTCCCAGTAAACAATATCTCCTGGGATTGGAAAATTATCCACCGTGATACCTGCTCGTAAAGCTGCGTCATTCCAGTCTTTTCCATGATGCCAAGCCTGTCCGCTTGGTTGACGATAGGAATTATTAAAACTGATTCCGTAATCGTTTAAGACATACGCTGCGAATGAGGTACAGTTGCATTGGGCGAATGCCCATTTGTCAGACCAATACCATGTATTAGGATCATATGGATCTGGTTTTTGCAATATTGAATAATGCCCTTCGCTCGTCAAGTCTCCACCATCAGGACAAACACTTTCATATGGATAACTTGCATACGCATTTCCAAAACACATACACACCATAGCCAACATTACTACAATTTTTCTCAACATAATTTTCTCCTATTAGTTGAGGTTTTTAATTGTCAAGGAACTATTCCTTGATTTTTATATAAAAATCAAATTACAACATACAAAAATAATATCTTTTATATGTTGAATATCCAATTTCACTATTGAGTTTGTTCTATGGTATTTAGATAAATTCCAAAATTTTTATCTTGTAATCTAGCGGAAATATCAAAAAATTTCTTGTATTCTTCATCTGTTATTATATTATCAATAATTTTATATCCACATATTACTTCTTCTCTTTTAAAAACAATTATCCCTCCAGCATCAATGCACCAAGATTTTCCAACTTCTTTTGTATATTTTTCTATGTCGCTCTGCCCTATGCTACCTAATTGAAAAAAACCACAACTCCACCCATAATTTTCAGACAAAGAACAACCAGTCAAGTTTTCATCTGTTTGATCAACACTATAAAACATTGCACTAGAAGTTTCTATATTATTGCCATATTTCTTAAATTTATACCGTAAGTCTTCTTTAGTATCCTGTGTAACTTTAAACCTAACTCCTAACTCTGGAATCTCATACCAAACTAAGTTATTTTCATCTACTGCTTGCTCCTGATTCTCAGCCTTATTCTGTAGCTGATTGATCTCATTTTTTTTCTGATTATTATTCCACATCAAAAAACCTATGGCTATTATAACCAACAACAAAACAACAGTCAGAACTAATATAATCATCTTCTTCATAAATTCAAAATTAACTTTCACTCAACTTCGTCTAAATTATCACAAAATCAAATAAAAATCAAGTAACATGCAGAAAATAACTTGCATACGCATTTCCGAAACACATACACGCCATAACCAACATTAGTACAATTTTTCTCAACATAATTTTCTCCTATTAGTTGAGTTTTTGAGTTGTCAAAGAGCCAACAATTGGATCTTTGTTAAGTTTAACAAAATAATCACAATTACAACACGCAAATTTTTGTGTATTGTAAAATAATTAGTTATTTTATTTGTTCAATTACATTTAAATAAATTCCAAATTTTTTATTCTTAATTGTTTCTATATATTTTTCATAATTGTCATCTAATAAAACAGGTGATTGTGGTCCCGCATAACAAATTATATCATCATTAATTACCTTAATAACTTGACTATCCAAACAAAGTGGACTCTTGTGTTCTTTTTTTGCTTTGTCGTTATCCTTTTTTAATACACTACTCAAAAAACCAATTGTACATAAATTATCACCCCATTCATTAAAGCAACTTTGGTGAGGTAAAAAATCAACTTCTGATTGAGAATAAATTCCAACAGATTTATTATTAAATTTACTAACAACATATCTTAAATCATCCTTTGTATCCTTCGTCACCAAAAACTTAATTCCCAATTCTGGAATTTCATACCAAACCAAGTCTTTTTCTTTTTTTAGTTTTTCAATTTCTTCCGGAGAAAGTTGTGGGTTGTTTTAATGTTTTCAATTTCTGTCTTGTTTTTTTCTTCTTGATTTTCAGTTTCTTGCTTGCTTTCATTTTCATCATTTTTAGCAACTTCAACTTTTTGCTTTTGTTGATTATTTATTACTCCTTGATTTCTTGTTTTTTGGAAAACCAAAAAACCACCGACTAGTGTGTGCGTGGTCGG
>LSNR01000005.1 GCA_003056165.1 Parcubacteria group bacterium M6-OD1-3
CGCGTGCACCGGTAATATCTTTATTAGAAACAACCAATTCTTGACCTTGCGGAGTTTTCAGTCTGGTAGTTTTAATTCCAATGTGTTCAACTGTCCCAACATCTGTTCCAATCTGAATTCTTTGTCCTACCCTAAATGGTTTATCCAAATAAATAGAAATGGAAGCGATAATATCACTCAAAATATCTTTAGCTGCCATCGCAATAGCGATACCCCCTATTCCCATTCCAGCAACAGCCGATGTTACATTTACCCCCATATTAGAAAGTAACAACAAAATGGCAACTACCCAAAGAGTAAATTTCAAAACTTTTCCAACTGTTTTTATTACTGCCATTTCTTCAATTCGCTCTTTTTCATTTGCATCAGCATCGGTCATTTTTTCTACAACTTTTTCGGCGGAATAATCAATAACTCTTTGCAATATTAGAACTATTTGTAAAGCGACAACAATAAAAATTGTTCTATCAAATACTACACCAAGCCATTCTTTTATTTCCAAAAAACGCAAGGCGATATATAGCGAAAGAAAAAAATAGAATGGTGGTTTTACCCCTTTAACCAGACTGATTAAGAAATCATCAATGTCCGTTTTCGTTTTTTGAGCAACTTTTTCAATTTTCTTAATAATTAAAAATTGAAAAATTTTAAAAACAATTAAAGCTCCTATAAGGGCTATTATTGCTCGCAAATAATCCCATCCATCATTACCCCACAATTGAAATTCTAAAAATTTTTGAAAATCCATATTTTTAATTTAATTTGTTAAAAAATTTGTATATTACCGAAAATTGATGTAAATTAAACTTATGTTATAGACTCTATAATACAAATCAATTAAAATATATCATTTTTTAAAAGAATATGCAATTGAAATTAAACTCAAAAAAAGTAAATATTCCGAAAGAAATCTTGATAGTTCTTCAAAAATTGGAAGAAGCTGGTTTTGAAGCGTTTATTGTTGGCGGAAGTGTGCGAGATTTATTAAGAGATAATCCGCCAGCTGGCGGACCGAAGGATTGGGATATCACAACCAGTGCTAAGCCAGAAGAAATTTTAAAAGTTTTTCCAGATGGAAAATATGAAAATCAATTTGGCACAGTTATCGTACCAGCAAAGTATATACAAACAGAAAGCAAGAAGCTACCAGCTAAAAATAAAGAAGTGTATCCTGAAAAACTAGCAAATCATAATCTACAACCTGGTTCTAATATTGAAATTACTACTTATCGAATTGAATCCAAATATTCCGACCGACGCCGACCGGATGAGATTAAATTCGCCAAAACATTAGAAGAAGATTTAGGAAGAAGAGACTTTACTTGCAACGCACTGGCATTAAAAGTCGAAAGTCAAGCACGGGAAGAGGTTCCCATCTATTCAGCGGGACGAGCTGTTCCTCGAGGAGGAGTAATTGATAGCGAAATGGACAATTCCGACGGAAGAGGTGCAACCTCGAGGAGTGCGGACAATATGATGATAGGTATTATAGACCATTTTAATAGTATTACTGATATTAAAAACAAAGTTATTCGCGCGGTTGGCGATCCTAATGAGCGATTCAATGAAGATGCCTTACGAATGATGCGTGCAGTTCGGTTTGCCTCAGAACTAAGCTCTAGCGATGATTTACAGTTTTTGAAAGACAGAAAAGGCGTTGGTCGTCAAAATAAAAAATTAAAAGCTAAAAAGATACAACCTACTCTTTGGCAAATTGGCGACCGAACTTTCTCAGCCATCAAAAAAAATAGAGATTTATTGAAACATATTTCCGCCGAAAGAATTAGTGACGAATTTCAAAAAATTATTTTATCAGAAAGACCGGCTTGGGGCATAGAGCTTTTAGTGGAAACCGGCTTAATGAAATATATTATTCCGGAAATTTACGACACTATCGGTGTGCGACAAAATCGTCATCATTATTATGGTCCCTATAACACCGTTTTTAAACATCTTCTGGCAGCATTAAAAACTTGTCCTTCCGATAAATTGGAAGTTAGATTGGCAGCATTTCTCCACGACATTGGCAAACCAAAATCAAAACGGGGACGAGGTCTTACTTCCACTTTTTACGGTCATGAATATATTAGCGCCAGAATGACTAAAGAAATCTTAGGACGCCTAAAATTTCCTCGTCAAATTATAGACAAAACTACACTTTTAGTTAAAAATCATATGTTTTATTACAATGTAGATGAAGTTGGTGAAAAAGGTGTGCGAAAAGTTGTGCGAAAAGTCGGCTTAGAAAATATCAATGATTTGATTGATGTACGAATTGGCGACCGACTCGGTAGCGGTGTCGCCAAGGCTATACCCTACAAACTACGTCACTTTAAATATATGGTAGAAAAAATTTCACAAGATCCACTCTCTGTTAAACAATTAAATATAGATGGTAACGATTTAATATCAGAATTAAAAATAACACCTGGTCCGAAAATCGGAGCAATTTTAGATGTTTTATTAGCAGAAGTAATTGATGAACCAAATCTAAACAAAAAAGAAATTCTATTAAAACGAGCAGACGAATTACAATCTAAAAATTTAGACGCTTTAAAGCAAAAAGCTAAACAAAAAATCGCCATTGAAAAACAGGAAGAAGATAAAGAAATTAAAAATAAATATTGGGTAAAATAAAAAAATGAGAATTATAATGACCACATTAATGTGGTCATTATAATTATTAAAATAATATTGTTTAATATAGAAAATGTGTATCTTTAAAGATATCTTTAAAGATACACAAAGATACAAATTTAAAAACTACTTCATTTTCAAAACTCATTTAGGACGGTTTTGGTAATTTAGTCTAATTTAGTCTAGGACGGTCCTAGACTTTCTTAGTTAATTCATAGAATCTTAAATATTTTTTAGAAAATAAAAAAACTCCCCGCCACTGCAAGATTTTTAAAAATAATCTTTGCAATGACGGGGAGACGGTCTAAATCGCAGTTCCCTTCCCCCAGGGGATTTTTTTCACAGGTGCAACAACGCCTGTTTTTTTAGAGCTCGGGAGCGGTGGATCTCCCTCGCTCCAGATATGATGATCCTTCCCGGCGAAACGAACTTTCCGCTTACGAGGAAGGACTTTGACGAAAAACTCCGCCGGTGGTGTTAATCCTTGCACTACCCTCGAAGCCGGTTCTCTCTCCTCATTATTGGAAGAAAAGTTTTCTTTAAGCGAAGACCAAGCACTACCAAGTCCGTCTCCCATTTTTCTTAAAGTATTTTCAATTCCACCATTATCATGAACAGCGTTTTTCGCTGTTTCTGTTGCTAGGGACGTGACGCCTGTTGCCAAACCAGTCTGTACAAGACCGATTAACGGAGCAGCGCATCCTCCCAGCAATGGAAGGAGGATGAAGATAATAATAGCAACCAGAAACAAACTTTTTGAACTTTTCATAACAACCTCCCACTTTTTATTTGCATTTTCCTAAGTAAAATGTATTTATTACATCTTACTGGAAAATGCTTTTTTAAAAAAACTTTTTTATTTTTGACTGTTAATCGTACCACAAAACAACAAAAAAGTCAATAGTTTTTTCTATCTTTTTTGTCAAAGGACTACGGTCTCCCGTATATTAAATTTTTCGTTGATTTAAGTTCTTAAGATATTTCCTATAATACTGCTAAAGCTCCAACTTTATCATCATTTTTCATATTCATAATTCGCACACCTTGCGTCGCTCTTCCTAGGGCAGAAATGCTTTTCAAAGGAATACGGATAACTTGACCCTTAGCGGAGGTTACGAATAAGTCTCTATCTATATCATTGATATTAACTACACTGGCTCCAACCAATTTTCCGGTTTTCGCCGTCAGACTGGCGGTCTTAATTCCCGACCCGCCTCGTTTTTGAACTTTATATAAATTTAGATTACTTCTTTTTCCATAACCGTTCTCACTAATAACAAGTAATTGATTTCCTTTTTGATTTTTAAACATTGAATCAACTCCAATAACGTTATCTTCACCTTTCAATCTAATTCCTCGCACTCCAGACGCTGCTCGACCCATCGCTCGCACATCACTTTCTTTAAACTTAATCGCTTGTCCGCCAGAAGTCGCCATAATAATTTCATCTGTACCAGTTGTCGCTTTAACCCACTTCAATTCATCGCCCTTTTTAAGTTTAATGGCAATCAAACCGCTTTTTCTGACATTATCAAACTCCTCCAATTTAACTCTTTTCACCACACCACTCTCCGTTGTCATAAAGAAATATTTAAAATCATCATCTTTATTAAAAGCTATCATTTCAGTTACTTTTTCTTCGGAAGATAATTGCAAGAAATTTACCAAAGCTTGTCCACGAGCGGTACGACCAGTTTCTGGAATTTCGAAAGCCTTGGTTTGAAAAACCTTTCCACTATTTGTAAAAAACAACAAATTATCATGTGACATCACTGCATAAACCTGAGAAATAATATCATCCTCCTTTATATTTGCACCAATCACACCCTTTCCGCCTCGTCTTTGCGTTCGATAAACATTCGGCTTCAATCTTTTTATGTACCCACTTTGCGAAAGAGTAATTATCGATTCTTCGTTCGCTACTAAATCTTCCTGATTAAATTCGCCGATTTTTCCTTTAATTACTCTAGTCTTTCTTTCGTCACCATATCGCTCTTTAACCTCATCCAATTCTTTTTTAACAATATTCATCAACTTCGTTCTACTTTTCAAAATTGATTCCAATTTTGCAATTAATTTTAATTTTTCCGCCAATTCATCCTCAATTTTCTTTCTCTCTAATCCTGCCAATGTCTGCAATCTCATTTCCAAAATCGCTTCAGTTTGTTTATCGGAAAATTTAAACTTCTTGACTAAGTTAATATGTGCCTCCGCTCGAGTTTTAGATTTCTTAATTATTTTAATAACTTCATCAATATGATCCAATGCCTTTTTAAGTCCTTCCAAAATATGCGCCCGGTCTTTAGCTTTCTGCAATTCAAATCGTGTTCGTCTCGTTACGACAATTTCTCTATGAGCAACATAATATTCCAACGCCGCCTTCAAATTTAAAACTTGTGGCTCAATCCCATCAACCAGCGCCAACATATTGACATTAAAATTTTTCTGTAAATCAGTTAGTGAGTATAATCTATTTAAAACTTTCTCAGGAAAAGAATCTTTCTTAAGCTCCATCGCAATTCGTACACCATCTTTATCAGATTCATCACGAAGAGTTCTAATTCCTTGAATTTTTTGTTCTTTCACTAAATTAGCAATCTTTTCAATCAGTGTTGATTTATTTGTAAGATATGTCATTTCAGAAATAATAATTTGAAATATTCCTTTTTTATTTTCAGTAATAGTTGCTTTGGCTCGAGTAGTTATTTTTCCTCGACCGGTCGCATAGGCTTCTCGAATATCTTTCTGATTATAAATTACCCCGCCAGTCGGAAAATCTGGACCTTTCACAAATTTCAACAAATCATCAACTGTCGCTTTTGGGTTATCAATAAGATAATTTGTAGCATCAATAAGCTCATTTAAGTTATGTGGCGGAATATTCGTTGCCATTCCAACAGCAATTCCCATTGAGCCATTTAATAGTAAGTTCGGCAACCTGGACGGAAGAACCGTTGGTTCTTTGTGTACGCCGTCAAAATTCGGCACGAAATCAACAGTGTCTTTTTCGATATCAAACAACATCTCTTCAGCAATTTTTTTCAATTTTGCTTCGGTATAACGATAAGCAGCAGCACCGTCGCCGTCCATTGAGCCGAAGTTTCCTTGCCCCCAAATGAGAGGATAACGAAGTGAGAAATCCTGTGCCATTCGCACCATCGTATCATAAACAGCTGTATCACCGTGTGGATGATATTTTCCCAAAACTTCACCAACAACTGTTGCCGACTTTCTGAATTTAGCATTTGCTTTTAAGCCGGTTTTCCACATTGAATATAAAATTCTCCTGTGAACTGGTTTTAATCCATCCCGTACATCCGGTAAAGCTCTGGCAACGATAACGCTCATTGCGTAATCTAAATATGACTGTTGCACTTCTTCAACGATTTTTTGCTTTTTAATATTACCATTTTCTTCTTTCTTTTCCATATATTTTTAAATTCTTAGTTTGCCAGTTGACGAACCAGCTTTTTAGGTTTATTTACTATTATTTTCCACTTTCTTATCCGTCGTTACAATTTCAGTTAAGGATTTGCTGTCTGAGATAGATTGATTCTCTCTATTAAATAAATCTTTGACAGAAAATATCCATAAAATTACCAAAAAAAACATACAAATAGCAACCGCCATCCAAACATAGCGAACCCTTTGATGCTCCGGTTTCTGCCTAATTTCTTCAATTTTTTTATGAATACCCATATTATATGGCTTAATCTATTTAATTTATCAGCAAACAAATAATTTTACCGTATAATAAAAAATTTAACTTTTCATCAAGATAACCTCTCTATTTTTGTTTAACAAATCTTTTTCTTTAATCGTAATTTTATTAATCTTTTCTTTCGGACAATTCCCAATTTCACCACAAAAATCTTTTTCATCACTTAACCCTTCTGCTTTCAGTCCAGGTATTTTATAATGCATCGGAATTATTATTTTAGGCTCTAGTTTTTGAGCCAGTTTAGCGGACATTTCTCCATCAATTGTATATTTTCCTCCAACCGGAATAAATAAAATATCAATTGCACCGATTTTTTCCAATTGCTTTACTGTTAAGGCTGTTCCCAAATCTCCAAGATGACATAATTTAATATTTTCCGTCCCTAAGACAAAAATTGTATTTCGCCCTCTTTCCATTCCCTCTTTTTCATCATGAAAAGAATCTATTCCTGTTACACTAATTCCTTTTACAGAAAATTCCCCCGGCGTATCAATCACAATCGGACTATCCTTAAAGGTATCGACATTATTATGGTCATCGTGCTGAGTATGCGACACAAACACGACATCCGTCTTTCCTTGTGGTGGTTTTAAACCAATGTTCTTGTGAAAAGGATCAAAAAAAACTGTAACGCTATCCGTATTTCTGCCATGAGGCTTTGTAGTCAATTTAAAGCAAGAATGTCCATAATATTGAATATTCATATTTTTTATATTTTTTATTGTAAACTTTTTAATATTTTTATTAAACCTCTTCAAGAAACTCACTAATTCAAACACCTTCCAATATCCTAAAGAATAGCACAATATATACAAATTGTCTAACCTTCGCCTTCTAACTTCAATAATTAATTGCAACACTTTGAATAAATATTAATTCCAATCTTTTCATAAAATACTTCAACAAGTGTTTTTTAATCTTTTTTTGAAACGAATATTGATAAACTATTAAATATGACACTTGAATTCCAGTAACAAAATGTTTTCAAAACCAACTATTGACAAAAATATATTATGGGTATATACTCATAATATAAAATAATTTTTATTAATTACTATTTGGATTTGTGCATTTCAAGCAACTACTTAAAATGACACACTCCAGATACAATAAATATATGCCTAATTTAGATAAAACAGGGCCAGAGGGAAAAGGACCAAAAACCGGCCAAGGCAAAGGACGCTGTGCCGACAATAAAATTACTCCCTCTAGCGAGAACCGACCTCTTGGCAGACGAAACGCTGGCAGAGGTCCAAGTCAGAGTGGAAATGCGGGTCAAGGATTAAAACGAAATCGAAATGCCTAATTCCCGCAAATCGTCCCGAATGTTCGGGACGATTTAATTTTTCAAATTCAATATTTAATTTTAAAAATATGCCCAGACCAAAATTAAAAAGACATATTTGTTCTCAACCAGATGTTACTTATTACAAGCCCCGTGGTGTCCCATTAAAGACATTGCAAACTATAGAAATTACACTTGAAGAATGGGAGGCTTTACGGTTAAAAAATGTTGAAAATTTAGACCAAAAAAATTCTGCTAAAAAAATGAAAACCTCTCAAAGCACTTTTCAACGAATTTTAAGCAGTGCTCATAAAAAAATAAGTTTCGCCATAGTTAATTCTATGGCAATAAAAATAATTAAAAAAAATTAAAACTATGAAAAAATTTATAACAAAAAAATGTCGTTTAAAATATTTCCCAATGTCATTTTTTTCTATAACAATGGGAATGAGTGGTATGGTAATTATTTTGCAAAAAATGGAAACTTTTCTTGATTTATTCAAAGTCAGTTCATACTTTCTTGTGTTGACAGTTATTCTATTTGTTTTATTTTTAATTATTTATTTTTTCAAATTTATCATTTTTAGAAAATATGTTATTGAGGAATTTGATAATCCTATAAAATTAAATTTCTTTCCAACTTTCTCAATAAGTCTTCTTCTTTTAAGTATCGCTTTTTTAGTAATTAGTCCCTCCATTTCAAAATATTTATTAATAATGGGAGCAATTATCCACCTTATTTTTACGATTAAAATTATTTCCATTTGGATTTATCGCACTGATTTTAAAATAACGCATATGAATCCAGCTTGGTTTATTCCCGCAGTTGGAAATATTTTGGTGCCAATTTCGGGTGTAAAATTTCTTCCTATAGAAATATCTTGGTTTTTCTTCAGTATCGGTTTGATGTTTTGGATTATACTTTTAATAATTTTCTTTAACAGGATAATTTTTCATGAACCACTTCCAGAAAAATTATTACCGACATTATTTATACTTATCGCTCCACCAGCTGTCGGTTTCATTTCTTTAGTAAAGCTTACTGAGCAATTTGATTCTTTTTCAAAAATTCTATATTATTTTGCTCTATTTCTAGTATTGCTTCTTTTTTCGCAATTTAGAATATTTACTAAAGTAAAATTCTATCTTTCTTGGTGGGCATACTTATTTCCAATTACCGCTATTACAACTGCCACATTTTTAATGTTCCACGAAACAAAAACTATTTTCTTCAAAAACTTATTTATCGTATTTCTAACAATTTCAATTCTACTTTTTTTAATTCTCTTCATAAAAACCATTCAAGCTATCATAAAAAAAGAACTTTGTGTAGAAGAAAATTAAAAAAAGGATCTCAGTCCACAGCCCAAAATCCCCGTTACATATTTACTTTCTAGCACTAACTTATTATTATTTCAATTACTCCACCACCGCCTTAATTCGCCTCACTCCAGCGCCGGAGGATTTTTCTTTGATGATTTTGAAAGTTTTGTTTTTTAACTCTGACAAATCTTTGATATGCGGACCACCGCAAAGTTCGCGGGAGTAAATTGTACCGTCGTGAGCGGTGATGGTGTAGACTTTTACTTGCTCTGGATACTTTTCCCAGAAAGCTCCGACTACGCCTTCGTCCATCGCCTGTTGTTTGGGCATTTCGGTTAATTCCACTCGTCCGCCGGTCTGAATAGCATCGTTGACAAATTTTTCCACCGCTTGTTTTTTCTCGTCTGTCATTGCCCGGTCAAAAGAAAAATCAAAACGAATTCGCTCCGGAGTGATATTGGAGCCTTTTTGAGTAACACTCTTACCCAAAACCTTTCGCAAGCCAGCCAACATTAGGTGGGTTACCGTATGCAGTTGAGTTGTAATTTTATCATTTCCGGCAAGTCCGCCTTTAAATTTCCCGGCACTGGCTGTTCGAGATAAATCTTTATGTTTTTGCAATTCTTCTTCAAATTCTTTTTCTAATTTATCTTTATTTATTTTCATCCCTATTTTTTCCAACTCTTCAAAACTCATTTCAATCGGAAAACCGTAAGTTTGGTATAAATCAAAAATTTCCTTACCGGTTACAGAGGTCGTTCCTCGAGGAGGAGTGGAACGAAGTAAAGCAACGGAAGAGGTGCGACCTTGTTGTTGATTATTATCATGTTCATCATTATTTTTTTGTACATCTTTTGATTGATAATTCATAATTATCTTTAATCCCTTCTGCAAAGTTTTCCTAAATTTATTCTCCTCTTTTTCCATTACATTTAAAATCATTTCCCGATTATCCGCCAAGTCTGTATAATAATCTTGATAAATTTCAATTACGCTTCCGGCAATTTCAGCAGTGAAATTTTTTTCAATTCCCAGCTGATGCCCGAACCGTACCGCTCGACGAATTAATCGTCGTGTAAAATATCCCTGATCCTTATTGGACGGCTCGGCTCCATCATTGATAAGAAAAGTCGCGCCTTTTATGTGATCTAAGATAACTCGCATGGCGGATTTAACTGCTTCGTTTTGTTCGTCATCGCGCTCCTCAAGGTTCGGCCTTTTCCGTCCTTCCGCTACCGCTCCAGTCCTTCTCAAGGCCAAACCTTTCCCGCGCTCTCCTTTGACAAGTTCATATTTTCTCCCACTTATTTCTTCCAGTTTTTTCATTGGCAATTCAAACAAATCTGTCAAAAATACATCAGGCATGTCCAGTACCGCCGCCGTCAATCTCTCTAAGCCACCACCAAAATCAATATTTTTATTTGCCAATTCTTCAAACTTCTTTCCAACTTTCTTATATTGCATAAAAACATTATTTCCAATTTCCATAAATCGTCCACAATCACAAGCCGGGTGACAAGGTTGATTTTTCCATTTCGAATTCTCATGCAATTTCAATTCCGCACCAAAATCCCAAAAAATTTCCGAATCAGGTCCACCAATTTCTCCCTCTGGCATTTTTTCAGGCTCTCCTGCTCGCGACCACCAGTTTTCCGAATCAGGGTAAAAGAAAATTCTGTTATCCGCCACAGAGGTCGTTCCTCGAGGAGGAGCGGAACAAAGTGAAGCGACGGAAGAGGTGCGACCTCGTTGTTCATCATCATTACCCTTATTACCATCCACCAAACACACCCCCTTTAAATCCACGCTACTCTGTCGCAACTCAATTAAATCAACAGTTTTTACTTTAATGCCAACAGTTTTAAATTGTTCCTGCCATAATTTCACCGCCCCCTCTTCTTTTGGTAATTTAAATTTCTCATTCCCCCTATAAACGGAAACATAAAGTTTTTTCGGATCCAATTCCAACTCTTTTGTTAAAAACTCAAAAATCCACTCGATTTGTTCTTTTTTAAAATAATCACCAAGTGACCAATTCCCTAACATTTCAAAAAATGTCGTATGACGATTGTCGCCCACCTCCTCAATGTCTCCGGAACGAAAACATTTTTGCGAATTGGCAATTCGTTTTTCTCCGCCGGGATACGGTTCACCGAGCAAATACGGCACTATCGGTTGCATTCCGCTTCCGGTGAATAAAGTCGTCGGATCATTTTCCGGCAACAAAGAAGCCGACGACACGATTTTATGCCCCCGTTCTTCCATAAATTTTAAATACTTTTTTCTAATTTCTGATGACTTCATTTTTTTGGTTTATTACTTTTTTCTATTTTATATTCCCTCTCTTCTGTAATTATCACTATTTTATTATGAATAATTTACCGTCTTCTCCTAATATTACTAATATTTATTGATTTAATTTAATCATCATAATAATATTTTTTAATTTTATCTTTATTGTTTATTCACATTACTTCTTAACTTCTCATTTGTTTGATTTCATTTTCTATATGTTTCATCTCCTCTTCTAGTTGGCTTAAATTTGTTTTTTCAGATTGAATTTCTTCAGATATTTTTTCAATTTCTACTTGCTTGTGTTGTATCTTTCCACTTAAATCTTTAATTAAACTTCTAGAATTTTCTTCTGCCTTCTTTTTATTATAAATTTCACTCTCTAATCGTTCTATTTCATCTCTCAACATTTTCATCTTATGCTCCTCATCAAAAATATCAGTTTGAATTTGATTTAGGCCCCTCTGTGAATTTCTTTTATCATTTTCCAAATGATCTAGTTTTAATTTTTCGCGACGATACAAACCTTTTTTTGTTAAAAAACCTCTTCTTAATTCTGTTCTTGCTCTGTTAATAGCTTTTTTGTCTAACGCAGAATCATCTTTTTGTTTATTGTAAAACATATTTAATTAATAGCTTAAAAAATTATTTATATTATCAATAATAATTTTGTCTACCAACTGGCGAAAATCTCATTATTGAATTATTTTTTTGATTATTCCTCCACCAAAGACACCACCGTCTTCCGAATAAAAAACTGCTGATTGTCCTATTGTCACCGCTTTTTGCGGTTCGGATAATTCCACTATATACAATTCTTTTCTTCCCTCCACTGGTCTTATTGTAGCATAAACAAAATCACCATGGTAGCGAACTTTTACATTAGCATTGAGCGGAAACTCCAAGTTTAAAGCTATCCAATTGGAATTTTTAATTAAAAATTTACTGCTATACAAATTCTTTTCATTATTTGAAACGATTAACTCATTGTCCTTAAGATTTTTTTTGACAACATAATATGGTCCATCACCACCAAGATTAATACCTTTTCGTTGACCAATAGTATAGAAATGTAATCCAATATGCTGTCCTAAAGTATTTCCTTGTTCATCAACAATTTTTCCTTTTTCATTTTTAATATATTTTTTCAAAAAATCTCCGAAATTTTTTTGAGTAATAAAACAAACATCTTGCGACTCCGCCCTGCGTGCTGTTGACAACTGAAATTTTTCAGCCAATTTTTTAACCTCAGTTTTAAGATAATTTCCCAACGGAAAAATTATTTTACTTAACTGCTTTTGACTAAGTCCATATAAAAAATAACTTTGGTCTTTAGTTTTATCTTTCGCTCGAAATAATTTATAATTGAATAGTTTTTTACTTTTAGTTTTTTGTTTTTCATTTCTAACATAATGTCCGGTTGCCACAAGGTCAGCATTTCTTTTTTTCATCTCTTTTAAAAGAACTTTGAATTTCATCTGCGGATTGCATAAAATACAAGGATTGGGAGTATTTCCTCTTTTATATTCTTCAATAAACTTATCCACAACCACCTTCTTAAACTCCTCAACAGCGTTAACTTTGATAAGAGAAATACCTAGAGTTTTTGCCACTTTCTTAGCGGATTTAAAAGCATCATCGGCTTTTGAACTTTTCCAAAACTCCAAAAAAATTCCCTCCACATTGAAACCAGCCTCTTGAAGCAATCTTACTGTCACAGATGAATCTACTCCGCCTGAAAGTCCGACAAGTATTTTTTTATTATTTTTCATCTTATTATTCATATTATCAAATTATTTTTAAAATAAAACAATTGATTTTTAATGATAACCTGTTAAAATTAAGATGTCAAAAAATTAATTTCATTTTTTAATAAAATGTTTCATTTAATCAGACATCTCATTTGGCTAGTTGGATTCATTGTTGTATCCGCTTTTGTTTTGAACTATTTCGGCTATGAAATAAATCAAAATTATTTTCAAGAACGAAAATCAGATTGCGCTCAAAAAGTTCGTCAGTGTCAATCAGAACTTATTCATCAAGGTTTAGACAATGCCAAATGTAATTTCAATTGTCTTGATCCAAAATTAATCATTAATAAGAAAATTAATTCTAATTAAGTATTTTTAATATTTAGTTTCAAATTTCTTAATTTCTTTTTTATCTTCGTAAAACTTTCAAAAATGCCTCTGGTGGGATTTCTACTTTCCCAGAGCTTGCCATTCGTTTCTTACCTTTCTTTTGTTTTTCTAATAGTTTTCTTTTTCGCGTCACATCACCACCATAAAGTTTAGCTGTCACATCTTTACGAAAAGCACTTAGTGTCGCTCGAGCAATTACATCACTACCAATTGTTGCCTGAATTGCTACTGCAAAATTTTGTCGAGATAAGACCTCTTTTAGTTTTTCTACAACAAATTTACCCTCTTTTTGTACTTTATTTTTAGGCACTATCCGAGAAAAAGCTTCTACAATTTCACCGGCTACCAAGATATCCATTTTTACCAAATCACTAGCACGATAATCAATCGGCTCATAATTCATTGAAGCATATCCGCTAGAAACACTTTTTAGCTGGTCGTGGAAATCGACAATCACATCCATTAACGGCGCTTCGAAAACCAATTGTACCCGACCAGCATCGATATATTCTGTTGATTTATATTCTGCTCGTGCATTTCCCATTAGCTCCATCACATTCCCTAAATATTCAGACGGTGTTACGATTTCAAGCTTTACATAAGGCTCTTCAATATTTTCTATCTGCGATGGGTCAGGTAACTCAGTTGGTGAATAAATATTGATAAATTCATCGCTATTTTTTTTTCTAACCCTATAAACTACACTAGGTGTTGTAATGGTCGGCACGATATCAAACTCCCGCTCCAAACGAGCTTGAATAATTTCTAAATGCAATAAGCCCAAAAAACCACACCGAAAACCTCGTCCCAAGGCTTGATTACTTTCTGGTTCAAATGTAAAAGCACCATCATTTAAAGTCAATTTATCCAATGCATCTCTCATTACATTATAATCACTGCCATCAACCGGATAAAAGCTAGCATAAACCATAGGCTGAACTTCTTTATAACCCTGTAATGGCTGAATTTTTTCCGCATTTTTTTCTACACCAACAACAGTAACGGTATCGCCTACCTTACATTCCTTAACACTCTTAAAACCAGTGGCGATATAACCAGTATCTCCCGCCATCAATTCATCGCAAGGATCATATTGCGGACGAAAATGTCCCAATTCCACTACACCACTCTCATCACGGGTTACTAACATTTTAATTTTATCTGTTTTGGAAATTTTACCATCTACAATTCGCACATAAGCTAAAACGCCTTTATAAGCATCATAAACGCTATCAAAAACCAAAGCACGCAATGGGCTATTTAAAATACCCTTTGGTGCTGGAATTTTTTTTACAATTTCTTCTAAAAGTTTATCAACGCCCTCACCTGTCTTACCGCTTACCTCCAAAATATCTCTTTTATCGCAACCCAAAATATGCACAATTTCTTTCTTGACCTTTTCCACATCAGCATTTGGCAAGTCTATTTTATTTATCACTGGAATAATTTCTAAATCTTGCTCAATCGCTAGATATAAATTGGAAATTGTTTGTGCTTGCACACCTTGTGTCGCATCAACCAAAAGTATCGCACCCTCAACTGCCGCCAACGACCGCGAAACTTCATAACTAAAATCGACATGTCCAGGAGTATCTATTAAGTTGAGAATATAATCACTTTTATTGTCATCTCGGAAAGTAGATTTTTCCTGCGAGGTACGAGCAGATGAAAAATCACTTATCCGTGATCCAGAATTATTTCCTTGACTGCTTGCTGATGCCTGATAATGCATCTGCACCGGTTGTAATTTAATAGTAATTCCTCTTTCTCGCTCTAAATCCATCTGGTCTAGCAATTGCTCTTTCATTTTTCGCTTTTCCACTGTTCCAGTCAATTCCAAAAGCCGATCCGACAAAGTGGATTTCCCGTGATCAATATGAGCGATTATACAAAAATTTCTAATGTTTTTCATAAAATTATACCTGGCTATTCAACCATAAATTAAATTTTTCCACTTGTTTTACTTTTTTAGAATTAATCAGGAATGGTTTCACATCTCGCGTTAGAATATTTAACTCTTTTTCAGAAAACAATTTCCTCATTCTTGCTATCAATTCTTTTTTTTGATAAATTTTTAAACTTTTTTTGAGATATCCATAATCTGGCTCAGTCAAAGAAAACAAATAAACTATATCATAAACATCCCGACCCTTACTTCTTTTGCGATTGAACAAGACTTCTATTTTTTGAGCTAATAAAAGAGCTGGACTATAAATTTTAACTTCAGTAAAAATATCCGCTTTGGAAATAATTTTATTTTCAACTTTTCCAATATTTTTACCTGTTCTAAAGCTATCAATCCTAATCACTATTTTTTCATCTTTCAATGGTGACAAATTATTTGCAAACAAAATTCTAGAAAATTTTAAATAACAATGGTAAACATTTTGAAAAGTATTCCTAAATTCAACTATCAAGCCATCTTCTTCTAACTCTTTCTGAATATGTTTTACTAAATTTGAAAATTCCTTTTTCGTTAAATCCAAATTATCCAAATCTAAGTCTTCAGAAAATCTATCTGAACCATATACTATCCTAATCGCTGTTCCGCCCATAAAAACCAATCTATTGCCATATTTGGAGGAAAAAATAATATCTAAAATTTTATATTGTAAATACTCCTTCAATATTAATTGAGGTAGATTTTGCTCAGCAACAGAATAATGTTTTTTTATTTCTTTAAATTCTAACATTACAATAGTCTAAAAAATTATCCAACCTTTTTTTTATACTTTCGGCTTCTATTAATTTTACATATTTTCTAATTTTACCAACTTCTATCCTTTCAAGATTTAATCTCAAAGATTCAAAATCTTTCTCGTTTTTTAAATCCGTTCGCAAGTACACTAAATCAAAAAGTGATTTTTCTGGTTTAGCAATTTTAATAAATCTATCTTTTTTTATAGTACTTTTTATCAAAGTAAATCCCGTAAATAATTTTGGAGTTATTTTATGATAATAAAATGTTCCAAAGTCATTTTCGACCGTTTCTTGCCTATTATTGGAAACCGAGATTATTGATTGAGATATTTCGGGAATAATTTGATAAAAAGACAACGCAAATTCCAATGATATGTATGAATCATTTAACTCATTCGCCATTAACAATTTATCAATTTCATTGTCCGCTAAAATATACATTCCTTTTTTGGCAGATTTCAAATACCCTTTCTGTTTCCATAAAGATATTTGAGTTGCATTCACATCGCCAAAAACATTTTTAACATCTTGGTGCGTAATAACATTAAAATCATCAAAATGTTTTTTAAATTCCAAAAACTTCATATCAAAAGATTATAAAAAATTATAATTATTTGTTTTCATCTTTATTATATACCATCAAAACACTTTGTCAATATTTTCATAATTATTTTCAGTATTCTTTACGAATTTTAATTTCTAATTTTTAATTTTTAATTTTCAAACAATTTCTGTTTTTAAAATTAAAAAATTAAGTCATTATTGCATTGTTTAGAAATTAGAAATTCTTATTCATTTTGTTTTAAAAGATGCATAAGACACTTAATAATTGATAATTGGTAATATGATAGCTTTATTGTTTTGTCATAATGTCTTTGTGCTATATCATCTAAAACCTAACTTTGATACTATTGATATTTATAAAAGTGTTGAATTTATTGCTTGAATGTAGAATAAATCAATTTGCTTTCACTTTGTTTGTGTAGTATTATTTTAATAGCGAAAAGAAAAAAATTCGTTTTATTATAAATTACAGTTTTTATTCGAAATATACTTCGCATAGAAATCAGTTATTTGAAATAGCCAGAAATTTCTTCTTTATTTTAAAGATTTTTTTTGGCACTTTATTTCAACGGTCGACATGACTTGTGATATAATTTAATCAGTTTTAATTTTTTAACTCATAATATTATGAAAGAAAGAAAACAATCAAAAGATTGGTATATCGCGGCAACTCACTGGCTGACAGCTGGTTTTGCAATACCATTTATAATTGCTCTAGTTGTCGGAATTCCAGCTATAGCGTTAATTGGGAAAAATAACACAATAGTTCTTACAATTATAATGTCCGCCGTTTGGATTCTAAGTATTTGGCTCGGTGTAATGTATGCTGCTAAATACGTAAATAAAACATACATTGTAAAAAATAACGAAAATATCGCTAAATTAGCGACAATATATCTAGGTGTTCTGGGCGGTGGATACAGATTAATAAATTTATCAAAGGGAATAACTACCGAATCTATTATTGACATTGTATTCTTTGTAGTCGGTGTCACTATTTTTTACACACTAAGTAAAAAATATATCAAGAACAGTGAAGTAGCAACGACACAACAATAAATTACCAAAAAAATAAGAAACAGAAATTTCTGACTACATCACACAATAGCGTATATCTGGCTACGGAAAATTGGCGTTAATTAAATATTTAAGGAGCACCAATTTTCCTCCGCCTAAATTTCGCAAAAATCTATTAGAATTTTAAAAATGTTTTTTACACAACTTCAGATACACGCAAACGTTATACACAATATTACGCAGGGCAAAAATTTATAAAAATAATCATTTTTTCTTTAAGTTTATGTCCTTAAGCAACATATAAAATAATTTAGTTTTAGAATTACATATACCAGATTTTAACCAAGCTAAAAAAATTTATGCATTATTTGGGTTTTCCGAATTATTATATGATCCTGTATCAGGTGGCGGAAGTGATTTGGATATATGATTTTAATTTTTCTGGAAAAATACTAATCCGATCTTTTTTGCCTTTAGCATCTTTTAGATGAACAGTCAACTCCTCCAAATCTAAATCTTTAACTTTTAAATTAACCACTTCACCAACACGCAATCCGCAAGCATAACCAACCGAAATCATTAATTTATATTTTGAATTATCACTACATTCAATAATTTTTTCAATTTATTTTCTAGATAAGACTACTGATAATTTTTGCTCTTTTTTAGGTCGTTTAATTCCTAGATTATATAAAAATTTCTGATGTTTTTCATAATTATTTCTTTAACAATAATAAAAGCAAACCGATAATTCGGTCTTCATCTTTCGGTTTTGATCCTGCTACCAAAAGAGTAATTGCCGTCAATGCTTCTGGAGTAATTTTTTGTCGAAATTTAATTCCAGCTTTTTGCAAAAACCAATTTAATTTCTAATTATTAGTTTTCAATTTTCAATTTTTCAATGAATTAATATTTCAAACAATTTCTGTTTTTAAAATTAAAAAATTAAGTCATTATTGCATTGTTTAGAAATTGAAAATTGAAAATTGAAAATTATTTCATCAACCGCTTTAATAAATTGTTGATAGTTTTTGCCAATTATTTTTTTATTAATTGTGTATCCTTTAGTGATGTGTTGTTTCAAAATTTTATTTGACCATTTTCTAAATTCAGTAGCAATCTTGGAATCTACTCGATAACCAACAGATAAAATTAAATCTAAATTGTAAAACTCAATCTCACGAACAACTTCACGCTCACCTTCTTTTTGAACTGTTGCAATTTTTGCAACAGTTGAATTTTTGTCTAATTCACCAGTTTTAAAAATATTTTTAATATGTCTGGAAATAACTGATTTATCACGACCAAATAGTTCAGCAATTTGATTTAAATTACCCCAAACAATATCTTTAGTATTACCAAAATCACCCCGCAACTCAATCGCTCCGTTTTTCGCTTGATAAATTATTAAATTTTTATTCAATTTTATTTGTTTTCTTTTCATTTTATCCGTAATTAATGATTCGCTATTGATAATTTATTATTATTCTCATCATACCATTTATTCCCCGATTGGCAATGATTTTATTTTATACATATTCTCACAGTTGTGGATTTATGTATAAGAATGAATTTTCAGTTATTGATTTTAATCCTTAACTCTTAATCTTTAATTCCCTGTATTACAATTTGCCTTCGCTAACTTTGCGTGATATTATTTTAATAGAAGAGAAATTTGTATTTTCTTAGTATATTATATTATTTTTATCACGAAATAAATTTTGAATAAAAAATTTAAAAAACTCAAGGGGCGTTACGCTTCGCTCTCCCATATTTTGCACTACTGCACTATACAACTCCATTTAAACCCAGTGTTTATTTTTTATATTTTTAAAATAGTCTAACAATATGAATGGTGATAACCAAAATGAAATATTTAGACATGAAGGATTCATGATTTTAGAAACCGATTCCGATTTAACAGTCTACACAAACAATAACCGCATTCCCATCTTTGTCTATTTATGCTTTTTGCTAATTCTTGTCAACATATTTTTCTTTTACATAAAAATTATAGATCTTTTCGGCTTTTCGTTTCTTCTAATAATAGCAATCTTTTTTATTTTTATTGGACTCAAGAACCGAGTAAGTATACCACTTATAACAATTAATAATGATTATATTGAGTTTATAGGGAAAGAAAAAATAAAGACAAGTCAAATTAAAAATATTGAGATAGAAACTCGTATAAAATTTTACTTTAATTTATTAGGAACTTTTTTCACATATCCTCATCGAGTTGTGTTTATATTGGATGACTTGTCTAAAATTGATTTTAATATAGCCTTTGCTCTCAAAAGAAATGCACAAAATTTTATATCTATAATTAATAATTATATAAACAAATAATATGCAAAACAATGAAAATTTTGACGAACAAATAAATACTTTAAACATTTCTCCAATCTATTTATTATTAGGTGGTGTAATAATGACCATAATTAACTATTTTCTATACTTAAGTGGTTCCGTATACTTCATATTAATAATAGTGACGACAATGTCGATTTTAGCAGGACTAATTGGCTTAGTTACTCCCAATAAAAGTCGATCATATAATATACAAATACTAATTAGTATTGTAGGATTGATAATTGGTGTGATTATTTTTTATCTTTTAACAAAATAGTAATACATAAACTAAAGAAAAATGGAGTAATTTTCTTCTATTCAAAATAAAAAACTAATTTATAAACATCAAATAAAAACCTGTTCAATAAATAAATACGAAAAATATTTTTTGAACTTCTTCGCTTCGCTCAACCACGTTGCGCTTTCGCTTCACTACGTTACGCTCACCCTCGTATAACAAGGGACATACGAGAAATGGCTCGGCTCGCCATTTCTCCAAATTTTTCTTCCACTTCGTTCCAGAAAAACTTCGTATATCCCTGATGTTATTTGAAACCTCGCTCGCTCGGTTTCATATAATGCAAGGATAGACTTGGGCTCGCGTTTCGTGGCTTCACATAACTACAGGATAAACGGCTGGAATATGTGGTATAATAAAAGTTGGAATTATTACCCGCCCAAATCTTACTCAAGCCTTCGGAAAGAATAGAAAACAAGTTTTCTATTCTCCCCTCAGTCTTTCGTAAGACTTCGTCTATCCTTGCATTAGGCGAAATCGAAAAAAGAATCTCAAATAATAGAAAGGGCAAAAACAAAGATTTTTAAATTTCAAACTGTTACAATAAAATTATGAGCAAATTAATACCAAAAGATTTCCAAGTTCCAGAAGTACTTGAAACAGACAGGCTTCGTTTAAGAATGTTGACTGTGAATGATGTTGTTAAAGATTATGACGCAGTAATGACCAGTATTGGACATCTGCAAAAAACGAAGCCTTTCGGTCCGGATCATAAATGGCCAACAAAAGATTTAACATTTGAGCAAGATTTAATTGATCTCGGTTGGCACCAAAAAGAGTTTCAAAGAAAAACCTCATTTGCTTATACAGTTATGAGTTTAGATGAAAAAAAGTGTTTGGGTTGTGTGTATATTTATCCATCTTCAAATTCTGAACATGACGCTGAAATTGTAATGTGGGTTAGACAAAGTGAAGTTGAAAATGGGCTAGATGAACATCTTTTTGGTGCTGTTAAACAATGGATAAAAGATAAGTGGCCATTTATGAATTCTGGTTATCCAGGTAGAGATATTGCTTGGGAAACTTGGAAATCTTTAAAATAAGGTTTTGTTTTTGCCCTTTAATAAGGAATGATTCTTTTTTCGACTCAAGGGGACGTTGCACTTTCGCTCCCGTTGGTCGCTCACCCTCGCCTAACAGCGGATATGAGGTTCGGCTCTTGCAGAGCCTCAACCCATATTTGCATCCGTTTCACTACGGCAAACATCAGATATACGCGAACATTATACGCAATTCAAAAAATATTTTTCTAAGAGGTAAAACAATGATAGATTTTCTAAACACGAAATAAAGAGGAATTAAATTTTTGGATTTTTTTTTTTCCAAAAAGCAAATGAGGGGGCAATAAAACGTTGTTGCGTGGTCGG